>DASUJD010000079.1:0-43668 GCA_036279455.1 Rhodanobacteraceae bacterium
GGGCGCGCGCTTTACCGTGCTGCGCGGCGAACTGGCGCACCTGCACCGCGCGCTCGCGCAGTTCATGCTGGACTTGCACACGCGGGAGCATGGCTATACCGAATGCAACGTGCCGCTGCTGGTCAATTCCGAGACCATGCAGGGCACCGGGCAGTTGCCGAAATTCGAGGCTGATCTGTTTTCCACGACGATCGGTGAAACGAAACGCTATCTGATCCCGACTGCCGAAGTTTCGCTCACCAACCTGGTGCGTGATTCCATCGTCGATGCCGACGCGCTGCCGATGCGCCTGACCGCACATACGCCGTGTTTTCGCGCCGAGGCCGGCAGCTACGGGAAAGACGTCAAGGGCATGATCCGCCAGCACCAGTTCGAGAAGGTCGAGCTGGTGCAGATCGTCGAACCGTCGAAATCGTTCGAGGCGCTGGAAGCATTGACCGGCCACGCCGAAATGGTGTTGCAGAAACTGGAGCTGCCGTATCGCAAGATGGCGCTGTGCACCGGCGACATGGGTTTCGCCGCGGCCAAGACCTACGACCTGGAAGTCTGGCTGCCGTCGCAAAACACCTTTCGCGAAATCTCGTCGTGCTCCAACTGCACCGATTTCCAGGCCCGCCGTATGCAGGCCCGCTGGCGCAATCCCGCCACCGGCAAGCCGGAACTCGTGCACACGCTCAACGGTTCCGGGCTTGCAGTCGGCCGCTGCCTGATCGCGGTGATGGAGAATTATCAGAATGACGACGGTTCGATCACGGTGCCGCTGGCATTGCGGCCGTACATGGGCGGCATCGAGCGGATTGCGTAGCGTGACGTTCGTCGGTTTGCGAAGAACGCCTTGGAATCCGTCGTTCCGGCGAAGGCCGGGCTGCTGACTTGGAAGGCAGGATGCCGGGGCGAACATTCGCCAAGCGAATGGTCAAACGGGGCTAGCCGCAGGGGGCGCGTAACCCATTTGCCGTTCCTGTTGAAACAGAATCAAAATGGATTCCGGGCTCCGGCCCAATGAAGCCGGGCCGACCCCGGAATGACGAGTGAAATTACGGAGAGGTGGCCGAGCGGTTTAAGGCACCGGTCTTGAAAACCGGCAAAGGTGAAAGCCTTTCAAGGGTTCGAATCCCTTCCTCTCCGCCAAATGGGTTCGACAAAATCGCAGGGAGCGATTTTGGACAGCCGAAGGCTGGCCCGGGCGTAGCGAGGGGCGAGGCTCAGGGACGAGCCGGGCTATCCCACTCTTCGCCACTCGCCGATTGTTCCACGCCGATGGCGTCTCTTGCGAGGTGCCGGTGCGGATTGCCGCGTGATGATGATTTCCTCTTTCCACCGGAAGGGGGACCGGGGGGATGGCTTCTGCGTGCCCATGGCAGCATCCCCCGATACGCCTGCGCTGCAGTCGCACCGACCCCCTTTCGTTCCGAAGGAGGTACGCTTGTTCCCGGCGCCTACGCCGCAGCGCGAACCTCGCCTTCGATTTGCCGGTGTGCGTGAGCCAGGGCGGCCTTGCGTTGTGCGTCGCCCAGGTTCAATCCTTCCGCGCGCACGAATTCCACGTCGTGGATGCCGATGAAACCGAGTACATGGCGCAGGTAGGTCTCCTGGAAGTCGGCGGCAGCAGCCGGGCCTTCGCTGTAGGTGCCACCGCGCGACGAGGCGATGATCACGCGTTTGTCGCCAACCAGTCCCTCCGGCCCGCTTTCGGTGTAACGAAAGGTCTTGCCCGCAATCAGGATGCGGTCGAGCCATGCCTTGAGCTGCGAGGGAATGCCGAAGTTGTACATCGGCGCCCCGATCACGATGATGTCGGCGGCGAGGAATTCGTCCAGGATCTCGCTATTGCGTTGAACGCAGGGATGGCCCTCTGCCAGCGCCGGCGTGAAGTGCGGCAAGGACTGCGCAGCAAGATCGCGGCGGACAACCTCGATGTCGGGTTGTTCAGCGCGCAGACGAGCGATGATCGCAGAGGTAAGCTTGCGCGAGACCGAATTGTTTCCCAACACGCTGGAATCGATGTGCAGCAGTTTCATGGCAGTTTCCGGTTTGAGCCGCTTTCGCGACGACCCACACACCATATGCCCGGGATGCCGCTTCGATAAGATGGTGCAACCCGAACGCAGCGTTCGTCATGGAGAACACCGTGTCCGCCGTCCATGCGACCATCCCCGACCTCAATGACCTGTACTTCTTCGCGGCCGTGGTCGAGCACGGCGGCTTTTCGGCTGCGAGCCGCGCGATCAACGTGCCGAAATCGCGACTGAGCAAGCGTGTGTCGCAACTGGAAGATGGTCTTGGCGTGCGCCTGCTGCAGCGGACCACGCGCAGGTTCGTGGTGACCGAGGCCGGCGAGCGCTTTTATCGTCATTGCCAGGCGATGCTTGCCGAGGTGCGTGCGGCCACCGAGGATGCCGCGTTGCTGGGCGGCGAGGCGCGCGGATTGGTTCGACTGAGCTGCCCGGTATCGCTGTCGCAGAGTCTGCTGGCGCCGCTGTTGCCGACCTTTCTCCTGGGCCACCCCTTGGTGCAATTGCAGGTGCTGTCCAGCAACCGGCGCGTGGACGTGGTTGGCGAGGGCTACGACGTAGCCATCCGGGTGCGCGACAAGCTGGATTCCGACGCGGAGCTGGTGGCACGCAGCTTCGGGCCCAAGCGCGCGGTGCTGGTTGCGAGCCCGGCGTTCCTGGCTGAGCATGGAGAGCCGGTGTCGCCGCAGCAGTTGTCAGCCCTGCCGGTATTGAGCATTTTCGAGCACGAAGGCGATCAAGCGTGGGAACTTTACGATCGTGCCTGCGCCATGACGAAAGTGCCGGTGCGTCCGCGCCTGGTGACGGGCGAGTTTCGGGTATTGATCGAGGCTGCCGTGCAAGGCGTCGGCATTGCGTGGGTGCCGGAATCGTCGTGTGTCCAGGAGCTGCGCAGTGGCCGACTGAGCGTGGTCTTGCCCGACTGGGGTTTGCCGCAAGGCATCCTGCACATCGTGTATCCGAGCCGGCGCGGGATGTTGCCGGCGGTGCGCGCACTGGTCGATTTTCTGGCCGAGGCGTTCGAACACCGGGCCGACGAACTGATGAATGGACACGGGTAATCGCGTGCTACCATCGTCCCGTTTTTGCAGGTAGAACATCAACCGTCAGAACGGTTTGCAACCGTCGCGCGCAAGATGGCCAGCGCAGCAGCAGGTTGCAAATCGTTCCAGGAAACGTCGATGCAGTTCGAAACCAAGTTGCCCAAGGTCGGCACCACCATTTTCACCGTGATGAGTCAGCTCGCGATGGAACACAAGGCGGTGAATCTGGGACAGGGATTTCCGGATTTCGAGACGCCCTCCGACTTGCGCGACGCCTTGACGCGCGCGATGCACGATGGGCACAACCAGTACGCGCCGATGAGCGGCATACCGAAGTTGCGCGAGCAGATTGCATTGCTGGTGGACCATTTGTATGGGCGCCGCATCAGTGCGGACACCGAGGTGACCGTCACTTCGGGCGCGACCGAGGCGATCTTTGCCGCGATCGCCTGCGCGGTGCACGCGGGCGATGAAGTGATCGTGCTCGATCCTTGCTACGACTGCTACGAACCTGCGATCGCGTTGGCCGGCGGACGTGCGGTGCATGTGCCCCTCAAACTGCCCGATTTTTCGGTGGATTGGCAGCGGGTGCGTGACGAGGTCACCCCGAAAACGCGGATGATCATGGTCAACAGCCCGCACAATCCATCCGGGGCAGTGTTCGCGGAGTCCGACCTCGATGCCTTGGCGGAGCTGGCAGGGAAGCACGGGTTGCTGGTGATTTCCGACGAGGTTTACGAACACATCATTTACGACGACCGCATTCATCTCAGCGTGTCACGCCGGCCGGAGCTTGCCGAACGCAGTTTTGTCATTTCATCATTCGGCAAGACTTGGCATTGCACGGGCTGGAAGGTCGGTTACTGCGTGGCGCCCAAGCTCCTCACGGCCGAGTTTCGCAAGGTTCACCAGTACCTGACTTTCTGCACCTTCCATCCCGCACAGTGCGCGTTTGCCGAAGTGTTGCAGGTCAATCCGGGGCATGCGCGCGATCTGGCCGTCTTCTACCAGGCCAAGCGCGACCGTTTTCGCAAATTGCTGGAAGGTTCACGTTTCGAGTTGCCTGATGTACATGGCGGCTATTTCCAGTTGGCCGATTATTCCGCGATCCGCGACACCGATGACCTGAATTTCTGCGAATGGATGGTGCGCGAAGCCGGGGTTGCAGCGATTCCGGTTTCGGCATTCTACGAAACCGCGCCGGAAGCTAAGCTGGTACGGTTCTGCTTCGCCAAGAACGATGCAACGCTGGAAGCCGCTGCCGCGCGGTTGCTGGAGATCTGAAGATGCAACCGCAAGCATTGCGCGTAAGCCTGGTACAGGGCGCGACCCGCTGGCACGATCCGCCGGGCAACCGCGAATACTACGGTTCGCTGATTGCGCCATTGGCCGGACGGACCGATCTGGTGGTGCTGCCGGAAACCTTCACCAGCGGGTTCTCCAACGAAGCCATCAGCAATGCCGAAACCATGGACGGGCCGACGATCGCCTGGCTGCGCGAGCAGGCGCGCGGACTCGACGCCGCCGTGACCGGCAGCGTGCAGCTTCGGGTCGGGCAGGGGGTGTTCAACCGCCTGCTGTTCGTGCTGCCGAACGGGGATGTACGACACTACGACAAGCGCCACCTGTTTCGCTATGCCGACGAGCACAAGCGTTACGCGGCAGGTAGCGATCGCCTGATGGTCGAATGGAAGGGCTGGAAGATCTGCCCGTTGGTCTGTTACGACCTGCGGTTTCCGGTTTTTTCGCGCAACCGCCACGACGCGCAAGCCGGTTTCGACTACGACCTGGTGTTGTTCGTCGCCAACTGGCCATCTGCGCGCGCGCATGCATGGCGTACCCTGTTGCGCGCGCGTGCGATAGAGAATTTGAGTTACTGCATCGGCGTCAACCGCGTCGGAATCGACGGCAACCAGTTGCCCTACAACGGCGACAGCGCGGTGCTTGATTATCTCGGCCAGACAATGGCCGATCTCGGCGCTCAGGAACAGGTCGTGACCGTCGCGCTCGATCCCGGGGCGCTCGCTGCGTTCCGCGAAAAGTTCCCGGCGTGGATGGATTCGGATGCGTTCCAGTTGACGTGACGTTTTCCCTTCTCCCTGCGGGAGAAGGGGCGTACAACGCCGATGAGGGTTCGGTGCCCGCGAGGAGGCACAAACGCGAGCGTGTTGTGCGTCTGCTGTGCCGAACCTCACCCCCAACTCCTCTCCCGGTGGGAGAGGGGCGTCACAGGATCGCGAGGACGTTTTCAGGCGGGCGTCCGATTGCAGCCTTGCCGTTCGCGAACACGACCGGGCGCTCGATCAGCATCGGATGCGCGGCCATTGCGTCGATGAGCTGCTTGCGCGTCAACTTTGCATCATCAAGCCCGAGATCGGCATAAGCCGCCTCGCCCTTGCGCATCAACGCGCGCGGTTCAATCCCCAGCAATTTCAACGCGCGTTCGATTTCCGTGGCGTCCGGAGGATGCTCCTGATAATCGACCACTTCAGGTTCGATGCCGCGTTCGCGCAACAACTCCAGCGTACCGCGCGACTTGGAGCAACGCGGGTTGTGCCAAAGGGTGATTGTGCGATTTGCGGGCATGGCGCAACGTCCCTTGTTGTGCGATCAACCGCGGGATGGGCCGTTCCCGCCCCGCCGCGGGCCGCTGCCGCCACGCCCGCCGCGATTCTTGCCGCCACCCGGAGGACCACCGCGGCTTTGTCCGCCGCCGGGACGCTTGTCTCCGGCGAACCAGGTGCGCACCGAGGGCAGCTCCTGACCGGGCGCGACGCCGCGCCGGTTGCTCTTGCGCTTCTTGCGCTGCGGCTTGTCGGGCGCCAGCACATTGCCGTTGACGTCTCCACGGGGCGGCCCGCGCCGGCGCTTGCCGCGGGGGTTGAAATCGTCGGGGCGCACGCGATCGAATGCCGTCAGTTCGCGCGCCTCGTCGTGGCGAACGCCGGTCCATGCATGGGGGGTATTGCTGGCAGGCCGGATTTCGGTGACGCCGCGTGCGGCATTGCGTTGGTGCAACACCGGTTTGAGGGTCAACGTCGGCAGGACGCCGTCTGCACCGGCCAGTTCGCGCAGCGATTTCACCGCGTCTTCGCCGAGCAGGTCGTTCTGGCCCGGGCGCAAGCCACGTGGCAATTCGACATTGCCGTAGCGGATGCGTTTCAGGCGACTGACGGGAAACCCCAGCGCATCCCACATGCGGCGCACCTCGCGGTTGCGGCCCTCGTGCACGATCACGCGGAACCAGCAGTGGCTGTCGCCACGACTGACCACGTGGATTTCATCGAAGCGCGCGGGGCCATCTTCCAGCTCAATGCCGGTCTTGAGTTTTTCCAGGGCTTCTTCCGGCACTTCCCCGTGCACGCGGCACAGGTATTCGCGTTCGAGTTCGTGGCTGGGATGCATCAGGGCGTTGGCAAGTTCGCCATCGGTGGTCAGCAGCAAAAGCCCGGTGGTGTTGACGTCCAGGCGCCCCACGGAAATCCAGCGCGAACCGTTCAAGTGCGGCAAATTCTCGAACACGGTCGGACGGCCTTGCGGGTCGTCGCGTGTGGTCAGCTCTCCTTCCGGTTTGTGGTACATCAATACCCGGGTGGATTGGTGGTGATCGGTTGCGGCCACGAATTGTTTGCCGTCCACTTCCACGCGATCGCCCGCACGCACGCTCGAGCCGGTTTGTGCAGGTTGGCCGTTGACCAGGATCTCGCCGGCGGCAATGCGTTGCTCCAGCAGCCGTCGTGACCCCAATCCCGCATTGGCCAGCACCTTGTGCAGGCGTTCTTCCAGTGCGCCCTCGCTGGCTTGTGCAGCGGATCGTTTCAGGGTCAGCAGCGAACGTGGAGCGGAACTCATGCGACATCCTCGGTGGTGCGGGGGTTGGACGTATCGGGCTTGGCGACGTTTCCGGAATCACCTGAAGTATCGGAGGCATCAGCCGGCGCGGCGACGGGTTCGGGGGCGAGGGCAAGTTGCGGATCGGGGTCGGCAATTTCCCGGATTTCCGCCAGCGTCGGCAACTGGTCCAGCGATTTGAGATTGAAATAATCGAGAAACTGGCGGGTGGTGCCGAACAGCGCCGGCTTGCCGGGCACGTCGCGATAGCCGACCACGCGGACCCATTCACGTTCTTCCAGCGTGCGCATGATGCTGGTTGCAACCGTGACGCCGCGTACCTGCTCGATTTCGCCGCGCGTGATCGGCTGGCGGTAGGCGATCAGCGCCAGTGTTTCCAGCAGTGCACGCGAATATCTGGTCTGACGTTCCGCCCACAGGCGCGCGACCCACGGATGAACCGTCTCGCGCGCCTGGTAACGGAAACCCGATGCCACTTCCACCAGTTCGATGCCGCGGCCTTCACAGGCTTGCGCGAGCACTTCGATGGCGCGCGCAAGATCTTCGTGACTCACGTCATCCGCTTCCTGGAAGAGCGCCGCTAGCATCGGCAGCGTGAGCGGTTGCTGGGCTGCAAGCAGCGCGGCCTCGACAATGTTCTTCAACTTTTCTTGTTCCACTTGTGCCTCACCGTGTGTGCACAAAACCAATCAATCCGCCGTTTCCGAAACGGCGCACGCTTTCAGGTAGATCGTCGCCAGCGGCGCTTCCTGCATGATGTCGATCAGGCGGTCCTTGGCCAGTTCCAGCAGCGACAGGAAGGTGACCACCACTCCGAGCCTGCCTTCCGATGCATCGAACAAAGTCTCGAACTGGTGGAACGCGCCATCGCCGAGCTTGCGCAGCACCTCGCCCATGCGTTGGCGCACGGACAGCGGTTCGCGCTCGACTTCATGGTGGCCGTAAAGTTCGGCGCGGTGCATCACGTCGCGCATCGCCAGCAGCATTTCGCGCAAGTCGACCGGTGGAGGCAGCCGGACCACCGTACGGTCCGGCACGAAGACGTTGGCATTGTCGAGATCGCGCTCCATTCGCGGCAGCACGTCGATGTCCTCGGCGGCCTTCTTGAAGCGCTCGTATTCCTGCAGCCGGCGCACCAGTTCGGCGCGCGGGTCTTCCTCGATGCCTTCCTCCTGTGGAGGGCGCGGCAACAGCAGGCGCGACTTGATTTCGGCCAGGATTGCGGCCATCACCAGGTACTCGGCGGCGAGTTCCAGGCGCATCTCGCGCATCACTTCGATGTAATCCATGTACTGGCGAGTGATCTCGGCGACCGGAATGTCCAGGATGTCGAGGTTCTGCCGGCGGATCAGATACAGCAACAGGTCCAGGGGACCCTCGAATGCTTCGAGGATGACTTCCAGCGCATCCGGCGGTATGTACAGATCCTGGGGAATCTGCAGTACCGGTTGGCCACGCACGACCGCCAGCGGCATTTCTTCCTGGCGCGGCATGTCCGCCTCACGAGACGGATTTTGCGCAAGCGCGGCAGTTTCGTTTTGCTGAAGTTCGATGCTCATCCGGTATTTGTCGGAGGAGGGTCGGGGATGCCACAGGCAACGCCGCCCACGGGTTTGCGAGGTTCGTTCAAGAACTGCAGCGGAAGTCCATTGCTGAAACGCGAGCCGCCGGGCATACGATTGGCACGTACCACGGTGGCAGTGGATTCGAAATCGATTTGCATCAAATCCGGCCTTCGTGGGCCGGCTGGTGTAACCATGGTTCCCGTTGCTGCGCGCAGCCGCTCGCGTGCGTCGAACCGGCGGTCCCCGAAACCCGTATTCGCCAGCGAGGAAGTTGCGGTGGACAAGGCCGACCGCAGCGGGGCATCAAGCCACCGATATGCCGGTAAAAGGCAGCACCGGCCACATGCTGTCTAGAATAAGGCCGAATCGATGCCAAGTCCAGAGGTTGGTATGGCTTGGCCCGTAACTTGCTTGACGAAGTAGCGACAGGGATACTTCGCGGGCCCTGTTGCTGCCTTGTCGAGGCGGCACGCAAGCTGTGAGGTGACAGGGGAATGTACGACGTGGTGAGTGACCAGAAGCCGGATCAGGCTGCCGAGGGCCACATGCGGCACGCGCGAATGGTGCGCCAGACCGCGGTGCTGATGAGCCGTCGTGGCGACGTCTGGCAAACCGACCTCTCCGACATTTCGGCGACCGGCGTCCGGCTGGCGCGCCCTGTCGAATGGCACGGGCAGCCGGGCGAAGTCTGGGTACTCGACATGCTGTTCGGCGACAAGGTGAATGTCCATCTGATGGCCGAAGTGGTGCGCGTGAGCGGCGAGCACATTGCGCTGGCTTTCGCACGCATTCCCGAGGATGCACAAGAATCGTTGTGGACGTTGCTGGGGGGTTACGCCGACACGCTTGAACCGTGGGGTGAGGATTTCGACCCGGACTGAGATGGCATGGCAGCAAAACGGGCGGCCCTTGGGCCGCCCGCAATTGTCGCTGGCGAACGGTCAGTGATGCTGGCCGTTGTCGTGTTGCTTGTGATGCTTGCCGCCGCGGTTGCTTTGATGCTTGTGAGCCTTCGCATCCCCGCGGTGGCCTGGCTGCGTCACGTAGCCTGCGCGCCGGTAGGATCGATCCGTCGGTCGCGGTGCGTCCTTGAACGCCCGGTTCGGCGGGTTCATCGCCCGGCCGTATGCGCCGGATGATTCACGCACGCCGTGCGGCCGTTCGACCCGTTGCCCGGGCCGGGTAGGGAACGCGGCCGGCTGCCTGCGATTGTTGCTGAAACGTCGAACCGGATGGTGCATCGCCGCTTCGCGTTGCTGCGCCTGCCTCGGTGTCGGTGAGAAGTGACGTTGCCCGGCCGATGCGCGCTGTTCCGCACCTGGGCGCGCCATGATTCCCCCGTGACCACCGTGGTAGCTGACCCGGCTCCTGTGCACGTTCTTGATGACGGTCCTGTCCACGTAAACGTTGCGGACACGGGTCACATTGATGTTGTTGACCGCCCGGTTGTAGTAGAAATGCCGCCCGCGCCAGTAACCGCCGACGTAACCAACGCCGAAGTATCCGAAGCCGTAATTGATGCCGCCGTAGAAGCCGACATGCTGACCCCAGTAGCCGGGGTGCCAACGATAGTATCCGGCTGACCAACCCCACCAGCCCGGCGTCCACAGCAAACCGATTTCAGGGGGCAGGACCCACGCACCCGGCACCCAGTAATAGTCGCCATACGCCGGATCCCACGCCCAGTAACCCGGCGTCCAGATGTAGCCGGGGCCCGGTGCAAGCGGCTGCGCGTATACCGGCAAAACCGGCGGCGGCACGCCGACGGAAACCCCGATTCCGATACTGACGCCAGCGCTGGCGGCCGGCGGGAACGCCAGCACGGGAGAGCCCAGAAGGCCTGCAACCAGAAACATTGTCGCGATGCGTTTCACGGTGGCTTCTCCAAACGGGCCGGATTGGCTCATTCATGGGAACGCGATACTACGCACATTGTTGACGCGGGCGATATTTGCGGTCGTGCGGCGTTCATCCGGCATTGGGCGAGGATTCAGTCCGGATACGCCTTGCCATCCTTGTGCGTGTATCCGGAATCGTGGCCCGGGCCAAGGTGCAGATCGATGTCGGGATAGTTGCAGTCATCTTCATCGGGTTTGCGCGAACCCGTTTCGAGGCAGCGTACCGGCGAGTCCGAGCGGTTCACCAAATGGTGCCCGTTCGGGTCACCCTTGGGGAAGGCGGCGCAATCTCCGGCATGCAGGATATGTTCGCCGGCACCGTCGATCAGGATGACTTGGCCTTCCAGTACCCACACGAATTCATCTTCGGCCGAGTGCCAGTGACGCTGGCTGGACCACGCGCCGGGCGGCAATTCCAGCAGGTTGACGCCGAAATCGGTGAGTCCGCCGGCGTCGCCGAGTCGACGACGTTTGCGATTCGCGCACGGCTTGTCGAATGGGGCAGGGTAGCCGCAACCGATGCGTTGCGGCACGGAAGCAAGGTCGATTTTTGGCATGACGTGAAAGCTATGTTGCCGTTGCGTCTTTCCCGGGTTCCCGGCTTTTTTCTTCGTCGCGCAACGCGCGCCGCAGGATCTTGCCGACGTTGCTCTTGGGCAATTCCTTGCGAAACTCGATGTACTTCGGGCGTTTGTAGCCCGTCAGTTCGTCGTGGCAGAACTGTTTCAATGCGGCTTCGGTCAAGCCCGCGTCCTTTTTCACCACGAACAATTTCACGACTTCGCCGGAGTGTTCGTCCGGCACGCCGATCGCGGCGACTTCCAGCACCCCGGGATGGCGCGCGACCACGTCTTCGATCTCGTTCGGGTACACGTTGAATCCCGAAACCAGGATCATGTCCTTCTTGCGATCGACGATGTAGAAGAAGCCTTTCCCGTCCATCCGGGCGATGTCGCCGGTGCGCAGCCAACCGTTCGCGTCAAGCACCTTGTCGGTTTCATCGGGGCGGTTCCAGTAACCCTTCATCACCTGCGGGCCGCGCACGCAGATTTCCCCCGGTTCTCCCGGCGGCATGTCACGGCCGTCGTCATCACGCAACACGATATCGGTGGAGGAAAGCGGCAACCCGATCGAGCCCGTGTAGTCCTTGATGTCGAGCGGGTTGGCGGTCGCGACCGGCGAAGTCTCCGTCAATCCATAGCCTTCGATGATAGGAATGCCGGTCGCTTTCTTCCAGCGTTCGGCCACCGCGCGTTGTACCGCCATGCCGCCGGCCAGCGCGAACTTCACCCGCGAGCAATCGACCGAAGCGAAATCGGGATGATTGAGCAGTGCGTTGAACAGCGTATTGACGCCCGTGATCGCGCTCCAGCGGGTCTTCTTCAAAGTCTTGATGAAACCCGGGATGTCGCGCGGGTTGGTGATGAGCACGTTCTCGCCGCCGACGTTCATCATGAACAGCGCGTTCACCGTCAGCGAGAAGATGTGGTACAGCGGCAGCGCGGTAATGATCTGTTCCTTGCCGCGGATGAACAGGCCGCCCACCCAGGCCGCCAGTTGCAGCGTGTTGGCGACCATGTTGCCGTGGGTCAGCATCGCGCCCTTGGCAATGCCGGTGGTGCCGCCGGTGTATTGCAGGAAGGCGATGTCGTCGTGGCCGAGTTGCACCTTTGGCGCCTGCATGGCGGCACCGCGGCGCAGCACATCGCCGAAGCGCAGATGTCCGGGCAGCGACCAGCGCGGCACCATCTTCCTGATGTGCTTCACCGCGAAACTGATCAGCGGGCCTTTCGGAAAGCCGAGCTGGTCGCCGATCGAGGTGACGATGACGTGTCGCACCCGGGTCTGGCCGATCGCCTTGGCCAGCGTCGCGGCGAAGTTTTCCAGCACCACGATCGTCGAGGCGCCGGAATCGGCGAGCTGGTGTTCGAGTTCGTGCGCGGTGTACAACGGGTTGACGTTCACCACCGTCAGGCCGGCGCGCAGGGCGCCGAACAACGCAATCGGATACTGCAGCAGGTTGGGCAGCATGATCGCAAGGCAATCGCCCTTGCCGAGCTTCCATTCGTCGGCGAGAAATGCCGCGAATCGCGCGCTCGAATGCTCAAGCTCCGCCCATGTCAGCGCGACGCCGAAACTGGAATACGCCGGGCGTTGCGGGTAGCGTGTGCAGGCTTCATCGAACATCGCGACGATCGATGGATACGCATTCACATCGATTTCCGCGGGCACGCCGGGCGGGTAGTTCGCCAGCCAGGGGCGTGTTTCGGTCATGCTGGCTCCCCTCCATCCGGCCCGCAAGTTGCGCGCGTTCGATGCATTGGAGCACGATACGCCAAAGCGGGGCAAGCCGCGTGTGGCGGAGAACGGTCATGCTGTCGACAGCACAGGTACGTTGCGTGAAGTCCAGCCGATGGCTTGCATCGGCAATCGTGTTGTCGATGGTTTTGGCCATGCTGGCCGGCTGCCACCGCATGCCCGCAGAGCAACAGATCCGCCAAACCATCGACGCCGCAGCCAAAGCCGCACGCAGCAACGACGTGCATGGCGTGCTTGCCGCCGTCGCGAAGGATTTCACCGGCCATGATGGTGCGTTCGACCGCAAGGGATTGCACCGCTTGCTGGCGCTGCGCGCATTGCGGCAGGACCGGACCGGGGTTTTGATCGGGCCGGTGTCGTTCGAACACAAGGGCGGTCGCATCATCGCCAGGTTCAACCTGGTACTGACCGGCGGCAAGCCGGATGACCTGTTGCCCTCCGGCAATGCGATCTTCGCGATGACCACCGCATGGCGGCGCGAGAGCGGCCATTGGGTTTGCTACAACGCCGAATGGGCAAGCAAAGGGGCGAGCTGACCATAGCAAGCGTAGCGGTTTCCGCCAGGTTGATCCGCGCCGTGTGCGGCGGAAGCGGTTGCGCCGATTTCGCCCTGCGCTTACGCCGCTTTCTTCGCCAGGTCCCGCAGCACGTACTGCAGGATGCCGCCGTGCTTGTAGAAGTCGCGTTCCTTGGGTGTCAGCAGCATCACGCGTACGTCGAATTCTTTTTTCTTGCCATCCTTGCCCGTGGCAACCACGTGCGCGGTTTTGGCATCGCCGCCGTCGAGGCCGGTGATCGCGAAGGTTTCCTTGCCGGTCAGGCCCAGCGTTTCGGCGTTTTCGCCGTCCCTGAACTGCAGCGGCAGCACGCCCATGCCGACGAGGTTGGAGCGATGGATGCGTTCGAAGCTTTCCGCAATCACCGCCTCGATGCCGAGCAGAAGCGTGCCCTTTGCCGCCCAATCGCGTGAGGAACCGGTACCGTATTCCTTGCCCGCAATCACGATCAGCGCGGACTTCTCCTGTCTGTACTTCATCGCGGCATCGTAAATCGTCATCTGCTCGCCGCTCGGCACGTGCATCGTGAATCCGCCTTCCACGCCGTCGAGCAGGCGGTTCTTGATGCGGATGTTGGCGAAGGTGCCGCGCACCATCACGTCGTCGTTGCCGCGGCGCGAACCGTATGAGTTGAAATCCTTCGGTTCCACGCCGCGCGCCATCAGGTACTTGCCGGCGGGCGAATCCTTCTTGATCGCGCCGGCAGGCGAGATGTGGTCGGTGGTGATGGAGTCGCCGAACAGGCCGATGCAATAGGCACCGCTGATGTCCTGGTGCTTCGGCAAATCCATCGTCATGCCTTCGAAGTAGGGCGGGTTCTTGATGTAGGTGGACTTCCCGTCCCATGCGTACTGGTCGCCCTCGGGCACCTCGACCGCGTTCCACTCCTTGCTGCCCTTGAACACGTCGCCATAGTTTTTCTTGAACATGTCGGCGCTGACGGAACTTGTGACGAGGTCGGCGATTTCCTTGTTGCCGGGCCAGATGTCTTTCAGGAAAACATCCCTGCCGTGCCTGTCTTTTCCAAGCGGCTGTTTCGACAAATCGATGTCGATGGTGCCCGCGATCGCGAACGCCACCACCAGCGGCGGCGAGGCGAGGTAGTTCATCTTCACTTCCGAGTGGATACGGCCCTCGAAGTTGCGGTTGCCCGACAGCACCGCGGCCACCGCGAAGTCGTTGTCGGTGACACGCTTGCTGACGTCCTCGGGCAGCGGCCCGGAGTTGCCGATGCAGGTGGTGCAACCGTAACCGACCAGGTAGAAGCCGAGTTCCTGCAGATCCTTCATCAATCCGGTGGCTTCAAGATAATCGGTGACGACTTTCGAGCCCGGCGCCAGCGAAGTCTTGACCCACGGCTTCGGTTTCAGGCCGAGCGCTGCGGCCTTGCGCGCCAGCAGGCCGGCGCCGATCATTACCGCCGGATTGGAAGTGTTGGTGCAGGAGGTGATGGCTGCAATCACCACCGAACCATTTTCCAGTTCGCAGTGTTCGATGTGCGGGCAGACCTCGGGCGAGGGCTCGTTCTGGCTTTCGGCGCGACCGACAGCCGTGCTGCCGCCTTCATTCAGGAAACGTTCCTTCTGCTTGTCCCACTTGTTGTCGCCGTTGGCGCCCAGCGCCTCCATCGAAGCCCTGTAGCTTTCAGGCATGTCGGTGAGCAACACGCGATCCTGCGGACGCTTGGGGCCGGCAAGCGATGGTTTGACGTCGGCCAGGTTCAATTCCAGTACCGAGCTGAATTCGGCTTCCGCAGCATCTTCTTCGTGCCAGAGGCCTTGTGCCTTGGCGTAGGCTTCGACCAACTCGATGTGTTGCGGGCTTCGCCCGGACAGCCTCAGATAATTGATCGATTCCTTGTCGATCGGACTGATCGCGCAGGTCGCGCCGTATTCGGGCGACATGTTGCCGAGCGTGGCGCGATCGGCCAGTGGCAAATGTTGCAACCCCGGGCCGAAGAACTCCACGAACTTGCCGACCACGCCGTGCTTGCGCAGCATCTGGGTGACGGTCAACACCAGGTCGGTTGCGGTCGCGCCTTCCGGCAGCTTGCCGGTAAAACGGAAGCCGACCACCTGCGGGATCAACATCGATGAAGGTTGGCCCAACATCGCGGCTTCGGCCTCGATGCCGCCGACGCCCCAGCCCAGCACGCCGAGACCGTTGACCA
Organism: Rhodanobacteraceae bacterium; assembly: GCA_036279455.1. Lineage (GTDB taxonomy): Bacteria > Pseudomonadota > Gammaproteobacteria > Xanthomonadales > Rhodanobacteraceae > 66-474. The sequence continues at coordinate 15,420 of DASUJD010000079.1, forward strand.
TGGTGGTGTGCGAGTCGGTGCCGAAAAGGGTGTCGGGGAAGGCCCATGTCTGGCCGTCGATGTCGCGCGTCATCACCACCCGCGACAGATATTCAAGGTTCACCTGATGCACGATGCCGGTGGCGGGCGGCACCACCTTGAAGTCATCCAGCGCCTTTTGCCCCCAGCGCAGGAACGCGTAGCGTTCATGGTTGCGCCTGAATTCGATTTCGGCGTTGCGCGCCAGCGCATCGGCTTCGCCGAACACGTCCACCTGTACCGAGTGGTCGATCACCAGCTCACACGGCGACTGCGGGTTGATCTTCTTCGCCGCGCCGCCCAGCGCCACCATTGCGTCGCGCATCGCGGCGAGGTCCACCACGCAGGGCACGCCGGTGAAATCCTGCAACACCACGCGCGCGGGAAGGAATGAGATTTCGGTGGAGGGCTCGGCCTTGGGGTCCCACTTCAGCACCGCCTCGATCTGGGCCCGCGTCACTTCGCTGCCGTCCTCGTTGCGCAAGAGGTTTTCCAGCAATACCTTCATCGAATAGGGCAGGCGCTTGACATCGTACTGTTTGCCAAGCTTCGCGAAACTCGCGATCTGGAAAGAGTTGCCGCCGACGGCAAGGGTGTCGCGAATTCCGAACGAATCTTTCATGGGGTGCTCCTTGTGGCCGCAGGCGTGTCTGGATTGCGAATGGACCGCCTATTATTGCGCAAATGCCGTCTGGTTGCCGGACGCCATCGCGCAAACGGCTGGCGTTTGGCGCTTGCGCTGGTACATTCAGCGGGGCGGTTCCAGGTACGGCTTCGCGGGGTTTGTCCAGGGAAGCCGCATCTGACCTTTGCCCATATCTGAGCTTGATGCCGGAGATTGTCCTGCATGAATACGTTTGCGCGTTTTTCGCACCGCCATTGCGAACAGCGAAAGAACCACACGATTCTGCGCGATGATTGCCTGTCGGCCTTGAATGTTCGAAGGTCGGCAATAGCCGGGTGGCTCGGCGTTTGCGGCGTGGGGAAGCCTGATCGGCCCGTCAAGCTGACGCATGGTTTCGTCTCCGCGAACAGGGGCTGATCGGGATATGCATCCACTTCTGCGTCCGTTTCTGCGCATCTATGAAAAGTGGAAGCGCGACACGCTCAACGAGGGTGATTTCCGTCCGACCATCAGCATCGTCAAGCTGTCGTTCATCGCCCCGTTCATCGGCGGCGCGGCGGCGCTCATCGCGTGGATGCTGTATCGCCTGATCGGACTGGTGACACACCTCGCGTTTGCCGGGCAGTGGCTGTTCACTTTCACGCCGCCGTCCGAATTGCACGCGCCGTGGTGGGTGATCATCCTGGCCCCGGTGGTTGGAGGCGTCATCATCGGGTTCATGGCGCGCTACGGTACCGACCTCATTCGCGGCCATGGCATTCCCGAGGCGCTGGAAGCCATCCTGTATCGGAAGAGCAAGATGATGGCAAAGGTGGCGATCCTGAAGCCGTTGTCTTCGGCGATTGCGATCGGCACCGGTGGACCGTTCGGCGCCGAAGGGCCGATCATCATGACTGCCGGTGCAGTCGGCTCGCTGATCGGACAGGTGTTCTACCTGACTTCGATCGAACGCCGCACCTTGCTGGTGGCGGGCGCTTGCGCCGGCATGGCGGCGACGTTCGCGACGCCGATTGCGGCCACGCTGGTGGGCGTGGAGTTGCTGCTGTTCGAAATGCGTCCACGCAGCACCATACCGGTGGCCGTCGCCTGTTTCGTGGGGTCCTCGCTGCGGCCGTTCCTGATCGGGCCGGGGCCGCTGTTTCCCATTGCCACCCAATTCCACTTCGGCCTGGTCGTTTTGGGCATGGCGGCCGTGAGTGGAATTCTGGCTGGATTGCTGGCCGCCTTGCTGACGGGCATGGTCTACAAGGTTGAAGATGTGTTCCGCAAATTGCCGGTGCACTGGATGTGGTGGCCGGCGATCGGGGCGTTGGTGGTCGGCATCGGCGGCGTGATCGAACCCAGGACGCTGGGTGTGGGCTACGACGTCATTGACCAGCTGTTGACCGGCAAGATCATCGGCGTGGCCATCCTGGGCTTCATGATCGTCAAGGCGGTGATCTGGACCGTGTATCTGAGTTCGGGCACATCCGGAGGGACGTTGGCGCCGCTGCTGGCGCTGGGCGCCGGGCTCGGTGGTCTGGAGGCGTTGTTCTTTCCCGGTCCCCAGTCCTTGTTGTGGCCGCTGCTGGGAATGGGGGCGATGCTTGCGGCGGTGATGCGCATGCCGTTTACCTCGATCCTGTTCGCGGTGGAGCTGACGGGCAATTCCAGCGTGCTGCCGGCGCTCCTGATCACCTGCACCGCCGCCTACGGCACCAGCGTATTCGTGATGCGGCGATCCATCCTCACCGAAAAAATAGCCCGGCATGGCCTGGATATTTTTCGCCCCTACGTGGTGGACAGGCTGGAGCACATGCCGGTGAAGGAAGTCATGTCCCGCGAAGTGGTCACCGTGTCCGGCGACCTGAGTTTGCGCCAACTTGCCAATGAATACTTCGGGGCAGACCAGAAGTACCGCGCCTACCCGATCGTGGACTCGGACGGCGTTCTGCTCGACATGGCAACCCGCAGCGCCCTGCGTGCCTGGGCCGTGAAGAACCCCGAGGGAGACAAGCGGCTGGCCGAACTGGTCAGCGAGGAACCCGCGGTGGCTTTTCCCAACGAAAGCTGCAAGAGCGTCGCCATCCGGGCCGCGGTGCAGAAGCTCGATCGCATCCCCGTGGTCGACCCCGGGCAACACAAGCTGATTGGAATCGTGACGCGGTACGATTTGCTCACGATGTATTCGCACAATTACGACGAGGAACTGGTGCGCGAACGCTTTTTCGGACGCGTCCGGCGCAAGCCTGAATCCGGCTGATCGGGCCGCCCACGCTGCATTGCATGCGTGTCAGCCGTGCAAGGCGACTCCGGTGAGCATGCCGCGTGCGATCATCGCCTCACGTCGGGGACGCAACAGCAGGTGGTGCCGTCGTCCGCCAAGCTGGTGCCACAACACGGCCGCGCGCAACGCAGCCAGCAGCAGTGCGCGTATGCGTTGCGCCTGCGCGGGCTGCTGCAGATACAGCGGGTTGCCGACCACGGTGATGCGTGGTTTCAGGCCCGACAGGTTGGCGCAATAGAGGTCGGCGAGACGTGCGAGGATCGTGGGGTGGGTCACGGGAAAGTGCTGCAATTGTCGCTGCATGCCGGACAACCCCTCTCCGAGTTGCCGGTTCGCCTCGGGGTGGCCTGCGAGACTGCGTTCCAGCTTCATCACGTTGATCAGCATGTGGAACAACGGCAGGTCACGCTCGTCGCCCTCCACTTGTTCAATCAGCACGTGCAGGCCGCCGCGCACGCCGCGATTGCCGCCGAACACATCCGCGGTACTGTCGGATTCGAGCTTGAACACGCTGGCGAGGCTGGCTTCCAGCGCCTCGTTGTCGCAGTCCCCGTCATGTGCGAGTTTGCGCACCAGCGACAGCGCCTGGAAGATGCCGGCCAACGCGAGGACGCGCGCTTCCCTCATGCGCCGCCCCCGATCGGCGGTGCATCGGTGGACTCGATCACCGCGCCGCCCAGGCATTCCTCGCCCAGATAGAACACCACCGATTGCCCTGGTGCAACCGCGCGCTGCGGCATTTCAAAGCGCACGCTGCAACGATCGCCTTCGACCTCGACGCGGCAGGCCTGGGGCGCTTGGCGGTGGCGCATCATGGCGGTGCATTCGAATGCCGCGGAGGGCGGATCACCCGCGATCCAGTGCGCGTCGCACGCAGCCAGCGAGGTCGACTGCAGCCATGGACTGTCATGGCCCTGGGCGACATACACGATGTTGGCTGCGACATCCTTGCCGACGACGTACCAGGCATCGCCATTGCCGTCGGCGCGGCCGCCGATATGCAAACCCGAACGTTGCCCGCTGGTGTAATACAACGCACCCTGGTGTTCGCCGACCACGTCTCCGCATGGGCTGCGCAATTCGCCCGGCCGGGCCGGGAGAAACGCGGACAGGAATGCCCGGAAATCGCGTTCCCCGATGAAACAGATGCCGGTGGAATCCTTCTTGGCCGCAACCGGAAGGGCGGCCTCCGCGGCGATCCGGCGGACGTCGGTCTTGTGCAGGTCGCCCAGCGGAAACAGCGTGGCGCCCAGCTGATTCTGGTCGAGCGTGTGCAGGAAATAGGTCTGGTCCTTGAGACCGTCGTACGCGCGCAGCAACTTCCAGCGCCCATCTTCGAAAGCATTGCGCGCGTAGTGGCCGGTGGCGATTCTTTCCGCACCGTCGGCGCGTGCCCAGGCCAGGAACGAGCCGAACTTGATCTCGCGGTTGCACAGCACGTCCGGGTTGGGTGTGCGGCCGGCGCGATATTCGTCGAGGAAGTGCGCGAACACCCGTGTGCGGTATTCGGCGGCGAAATTGATGCTGCTGAACGGTATCCCGATGCGCGCGCAAACCGCCAGCGCATCCTTGCGGTCGGCATCGGCATGGCAGTCGGAGGCACCGTTCCAGTCTTGGTCGCGGTCTTCCCAGTTGAGCATGAACAGTCCGGAAACCTCGTGGCCTGCCCGTTTGAGCAACAGCGCCGCCACCGAGGAATCGACCCCGCCCGACATGCCGACCGTCACCTTCATCTTCACGTTCCGTGTGCACGCAGCAGTGAGCGCAGCGTCGCAAGCGGCAGGCGCTGCCCCGCCAGCCAGTCGTCCAGCGTGGTCAGCACCAATGGGCTGCGCAGACGTGCGGATTCCGCCGTGATTTCGACGTAACTCATCCACAGCGCGCGGGTAACGCCCTTGTCCAGGTCGCGTTCGTGGTGGTGCCTGACGGGGCGCCCCGAGAAGGCAAAACGAACAATGTGGTGATCGTGTACCGGGCTGTGCCATTGCTGCACGCCAATGAAGTGATCCAGCGTGATCTCCCAACCGGTTTCTTCCAGGGTCTCGCGACACGCGGCTTCCGCCAACGTTTCGTCGTCCTCGAGATGCCCTGCTGGCTGATTGAAACGCAAGTCACCGCGTACGGCTTCTTCAACCATCAGGAAGCGGTTGCCGTCGGCGACCACGCAGGCCACGGTGACGTGCGGGCACCAAATGGCGCCCGGTTCCGGCGTGGTTGTCAATTCGTCCATGAGGGCCTGTTGACGCCATGCCACGCGAGCCGCGTTGCTTCCGCAGCGGTTGCCGGACGAGGCGCGCGCCGTAGTGCCGCGGCGGGCTCACGGTCAAGGCGTACACCGAAGTATGGTGGCCGCCGCGGAGCGACCCTTCGGGCCGTCGCCGTTTGCCCGCATGCCTGTGTCATCGCTTGCCTATGTATCGACATACATCTTCCTCGATCTTCCTTGCCCTGCAGGCAAATGGCCAAGCCTGCCCCGGACTTGGCGGGGCGCGACCGTCAGGCATGGCGTCAACAGGCCCCAGGTACTGGAATTTCCATCATTTTGCCATCATCTGGTGTGACTTATCTCCGTCGCCCGCCCGTGCTCCCGGGCATATACTCGGGGCGAACGAACCGACCGGAGCAAATGAACCGACGCCCATGACGCCAGGAAAAACCACGGACAACGAAACTGAACACGAACAGGGCGTGGTGGTCGAGACCAGCCGCCCCGAGGCGGCGCGACCGCCGCTGTACCAGGTGGTGCTGCTGAATGATGATTACACCCCGATGGATTTCGTGGTCGAGGTGCTGGAGATGTTTTTCGACATGGCACGCGAGCGCGCGACGCAGGTCATGTTGCACGTGCACACCCGTGGCAAAGGCGTTTGTGGCGTGTTCAGCCGCGAGGTGGCGGAAAGCAAGGTGGCTCAGGTCAACGAGTTTTCCCGGGTTCATCAGCATCCGCTGCTTTGCACGATGGAAAAATTGTGATCGACCCCATATAGGAATTGCAGGGATCCTGCGTTGAAGAGAAGATTTCCGGCACTGGGAGGTGCCGGCGCAACAAGCGGAGTCTTGTTGCGACAGACGTGGTGCGGCCCCGGCCGCGACCGTTTGCCCGCAGGCCGCGGCAGGATGCCGATTCTGCAATCATGACAGCGAGATATGAAGATGTTCAGCAAGGACCTCGAATACACCATCGGCCAGTGCTACAAGGAGGCCCGCGAGCGGCGCCACGAGTTCATGACCGTGGAACACCTGTTGCTCGCGCTGTTGGCCAATCCGACCGCGGCGGCGGTGCTGCGCGGTTGTGGCGCCGACATGGACAAACTCGCGAAGGACCTGCGCTCGATCATCACGGAAACCGTGCCGGTTTTGCCGAATGGAGACGAACGCGACACCCAACCCACGCTCGGATTCCAGCGTGTGTTGCAGCGTGCCGTGTACCACGTGCAATCCTCGGGCCGGAAGGAAGTCACCGGCGCCAACGTGCTGGTCGCGATTTTCGGCGAGAAGGATTCGCACGCCGTGTATTTCCTGCACCAGCAGGAAGTCGAACGACTGGACGTGGTCAACTATGTCTCGCATGGCATCGCCAAGATCGGCCACGATTCCGACGCGGCATCCGCGGCGAGCGAAGCGGGGACCGAAGCCGAGTCCGAAGCCAGGGACAAAGACAAGGACAACGCACTGGTCGAGTACGCGACCAACCTCAACGAGCGTGCCGAGCTGGGCAAGATCGATCCGCTGATCGGGCGCGACGCCGAAGTCGAGCGCACCATCCAGGTGCTGTGCCGACGGCGCAAGAACAACCCGCTGTACGTGGGTGAATCGGGCGTGGGCAAGACCGCGCTGGCCGAAGGCCTGGCGCGTCGCATCATCGAGGGCAAGGTGCCCGCGGTGCTGGAGGGCGCGACCATCTGGGCGCTGGATCTGGGCGCGCTGGTCGCCGGCACCAAGTACCGCGGCGATTTCGAGAAGCGCCTGAAAGCCGTGATCGCGCAATTGAAGAAAGATCCCAAGGCAATCCTGTTCGTCGATGAGATCCATACGATCATCGGCGCCGGTTCCGCCTCGGGCGGCACCATGGATGCATCCAACCTCATCAAGCCGGTGCTGGCGTCGGGCGAGCTGCGCTGCATCGGCTCGACCACCTTCCAGGAGTTTCGTGGCGTGTTCGAAAAAGACCGCGCGCTGGCGCGGCGCTTCCAGAAGATCGATGTGGTTGAACCGTCGGTGGCCGATACCGTGGAGATCCTGAAAGGGCTGAAGTCGCGCTTCGAGGAGCACCACAGCGTCAGCTACAGCGACGAGGCGCTGCAGGCTGCGGTGGATCTGTCGGTCAAACACATCCCCGACCGGCTGCTGCCCGACAAGGCGATCGACGTGATCGACGAAGCCGGCGCGCATCAACGTCTGCTGCCCGAAGACCAGCGCAGCGGCAAGGTCGATGTCGGCGAGGTAGAATACATCGTTGCGCGCATGGCGCGCATTCCGCAGAAACAGGTATCGGCATCCGACCGCGACGTGCTGCGGAGCCTTGACCGCAACCTCAAGATGGTGATCTTCGGCCAGGATCAGGCCATCGACACGCTGGCTTCCGCCATCAAGATGGCGCGTTCCGGGCTGGGTGACGCCAACAAGCCGATCGGCAACTTCCTGTTCGCCGGGCCCACCGGTGTGGGCAAGACGGAAGTCACGCGTCAGCTGGCGTTGCAGCTCGGCATCGAGCTGATCCGCTTCGACATGTCCGAATACATGGAACCGCATTCGGTGTCGCGCCTGATCGGCGCTCCTCCGGGCTATGTGGGGTTCGACCAGGGTGGCCTCTTGACCGAATCGGTGGTCAAACACCCGCACTGCGTACTGCTGCTGGACGAAATCGAGAAAGCCCATCCGGATCTGTACAACATCCTGCTTCAGATCATGGATCACGGCGTGCTGACCGATACCAACGGACGCGAGGCGAATTTCCGCAACGTGATCCTGGTGATGACCACCAATGCGGGCGCGCGTCAGGCGTCAAGTCGCAGCATCGGTTTCCTGGAGCAGTCCAAAGCCACGGACGCCATGGAAGTCCTCCGCCGCACATTTACGCCGGAATTTCGCAACCGCCTCGACGCGGTAGTGCAGTTCAACCCACTTGAGTTCGAACACATCTTGCGGGTCGTGGACAAGTTCCTGATCGAACTGGAAACGCAATTGCTGGAGAAGCATGTCGGCCTGAATGTCGCGCCTGCGGCACGCCAATGGTTGGCCGAGCACGGGTTTGATCAACAGATGGGTGCACGCCCGATGGCGCGGCTGATCCAGGACAGGATCAAACGCGCGATCGCGGACGAGTTGCTGTTCGGCAAACTCGCCGAGGGCGGCAAGGTCAACCTGGACGTCAAGGACGGTGAACTCGATGTCGGCACGGAAGCAGCAGAGAAACTGCCGGCCGTGGTGGTCGAGTGATGCGCGTTTGCGGGTGTCCAGTGGAGACATCCGCACACGCCACGAGGGTTAGCCGGGGATGGCGAATGGACGACGCCCCCGCGGCGGATTTTCGATCCAGCGCAAAGGAGCGATGGATCGTCACCGCATCCGATAGGTGATGCGCCCCTTGGTCAGGTCGTATGGCGTCATCTCCACCTTGACCTTGTCACCCGTGAGAATGCGGATGTAGTGCTTGCGCATGCGCCCGGAAATGTGCGCGGTGACGACGTGCCCGTTTTCCAGCTGCACGCGGAACATGGTATTGGGCAGGGTTTCCTGCACCGTGCCTTCCATTTCGATGACGTCGTCTTTGGCCATGGGTTACGCTGGCTGGGGTCGTGAAACCGTGCATTGTGCCACGACGTGGGCCCATGCGAAAGCTTGGCTTGCCTGTCAGCCCAGATGTCTTCGCAGCTGATTGCGTATTTCGACTTCGATCACGGGTCGCAGCAGGCCGTACAGGGAGCCAAGGCAGACTTGCACGTGAGCCTCGCTGTCGGTGACGGTGAGGCTGCCTTCGACGCCATGCCCGGCGAAACCGATGCGGTCGCCGTTCCAGACCATGTCGCCCAGTTTGTAACGTGCGGAAAGCTCGTGCGCAATGGCATCGACCGCCCTGCGGCAGCGCTGCTTGTCGAGTGAATGAGGGTGGTGAATGTCGATGACGGGCATGGGTCAGGTGGTCGGCGTTGGCTGGCGCCATGCTACATTGGCGCGCATTTCTTCCAAGGTCTGTTGACGCTATACCATGCGCGTCGTTTGTGTTCGTCCAGCGCGGGACCCGGTTTGGCGCGGGGCAGGACCGGTGCGTATCGGCAGTGCGCCGGACGACGATGTCGTGCCCGTTGGCGCAGGCGTGGATCCGCATCATGTGAGCATCGCAGCCGATGCGCGTGGTCTGGTGCTGGACGTAGGGCCGGGCTGCCGACGGGTTTATGTAAATGCGCGCGCCGTACGTGAAAGGGCCTTGCTGCGCTATGGCGACACGCTGACGCTGGGGGCCAACAAGTTTCTGTTGATGACGGATACAGCACCGACGCAGATCAATGACGCCGATCGCGTCGATCACACCGCCGAGTCGGCGAGCCGGGTGATGTTGCGAATCGTGTCCGGGCATGCCTCCGGCCAGGCCTTGGCAGTTGCACCGGAGGTGCTCATCGGGGCTGGCAGCCGCCACTTCGGTGAGCTGCCCTGCAGGTGTCGCGTCGCGCGGAATGCCGATGGCCTGATTCTGGAATCGGAAAGCGACATGCCGCGGGTCAACGGCTGGCGTTGCCGGCGCACCAAACTGGCATCGGGCGACCAGATTGTGCTCGGAGAACACCGGCTTGTGGTCGAGGCTCCGGCTTTGCAATACGCCGCGCACGTGGCTGCATTGCCGACGCCCGCCGTGACCAGGACGGCTCCTGAGCCTGACACTTCGCCGCACACCGAAATCTGGTGGTTGATCGCTGCGGCGGCGACGCTAGCCGTGATCATCGCGTTGGCGCTGTATTTTCGATGGTGAAACAGTCGGGATCGGGAAAGATGTCACGAGCGTGGAATTTCAGTGCCGGACCGGCCGCATTGCCGGAAGAAGTGTTGAGGCGTGCGCAGGCCGAAATGCTGGAGTGGAATGGCGCGGGTGCGTCGGTGATGGAGGTGAGCCATCGCGGCAAGCCCTTCATGAGAATGGCGGAGCAGGCCGAAGCCGACCTCAGGGAATTGGCGGCCGTTCCGTCGAATTACCGGATCCTGTTCCTGCAGGGCGGGGCCACCCAGCAATTCGCGCAGGTACCGATGAATCTCGCGGCGGATGGCCAGCGAGCGGACTACATCGTCAACGGGCATTGGGGGGAGAAGGCCGCCGGCGAAGCCGCGGTCTACGTTTCGGCGCATGTCGCGGCCAGCTCGAAAACAGACGGATATACGTCCATCCCGGATCGCGCGACCTGGGACCTCGATCCGCAGGCTGCCTACGTGCACATCACCACCAACGAAACCATCCATGGCATCGAGATGCATGACATCCCGGACGTCGGGCATGTGCCGCTGGTGGCCGACATGTCCTCGGACATCTTGTCGCGCCCGCTGGATGTATCGAAGTTCGGGTTGGTCTATGCCGGCGCACAGAAGAACATCGGGCCTTCCGGACTGGTGGTGATGATCGCGCGCGAGGATTTGCTGGAACGCAAACCACGCCGGCTGCCGCGCATCTTCCGCTATGCCGAATACGCGGCCGCTGGTTCCATGCTGAACACGCCCAACACATGGGGCTGGTATCTCGCCGGCCTGACCTTCCAGTGGCTGAAACGGCAGGGTGGGCTGGCCGAGATGGGGCGCCGCAATCGCGCCAAGGCAGACCTGCTGTACGCCGCCATCGACGGTTCGAACGGGTATTACCGGAATCGCGTTGCTCCCGCGGCACGCTCGCGCATGAATGTGATCTTCAATTTGCACGATGCGGCGCTGGAAACGGAATTCGTCGCCGAAGCGGACAAAGCCGGTTTGCTGGCATTGAAGGGCCATCGTGCGCTCGGTGGCATTCGTGCGTCGCTGTACAACGCGGTGCCGATCGAAGGCGTGCAGGCGTTGCGCGACTTCATGGCGGAATTTGCCCGCACCCATGGCTAGCGCGATACGTTCCGGCAAGTCCGCGCCCGCATTCGACGCGGCACGTCTGGCCAACCCCGCGACGGCGAAGCTGCGTGCCTACGACCCCGGCCACGATTTGCCGGCCTTGCGGGAACGCTTCGGCGCGGCGATCGCCGAGCTCGGCTCCAATGAAAATCCGCTTGGCCCGGGTCCGCGCGCGCTCAAGGCAATGCGTGCGGCCTTGGCTGAAACATTCCGCTATCCCGATCCGCGCGGAATGTCGCTGAAACGTGCATTGGCGGGGCATCTTGACGTCGGGGTCGAACGCATCGCGCTCGGCAACGGATCGCACGAATTGCTGATGATGCTGGCGCAATGTTTCGCGGATGCGAAGCATTCGGTGGTGTTCTCGCAGTTCGGGTTTGCCGTGTTCCCCATCGCGGCCGCCGCCGCGGGTGCGCGTGCAATCAGCGTGCCCGCGTTGCCGCGCGGCGACCTCGGCGCACCGCTGGGGCACGATCTTGCCGCGATGGCAAAAACCATCCGCGGGGACACGCGCATCGTCTATCTCGCCAATCCCAACAACCCCACCGGCACGTGGTTCGACGACCTCGCGTTGGAGGCGTTTCTGGAAAGGACTCCGCGCAACGTGCTGGTGGTGGTGGATGAGGCTTACCACGAGTACGTCGACGCCCCGGGGTTGACCACGGCGCTTCGCCTGGCCGGCCGGTTTCCCAATCTCATCGTCACGCGTACCTTTTCCAAGGCGTATGGATTGGCTGGCATGCGGGTGGGATACCTTGTTGCGCATCCAGGCGTGGCGTCGGTGCTGGAGCGCCTGCGTGAATCGTTCAACGTCAACAACGTGGCGCTGGCCGGCGCCGCGGCGGCGCTGGCCGACAAATCATGGCTGGCGAAGGCGCGTGCCTTCAACCGGGCGGAACGCGAGTGGTTGCGTGGCGAATTGCTGGAACGCGGTTACCGCTGCCTGCCGTCGCAAACCAATTTCCTGCTGTGCGTGCTGCCACGCGGTGCGGCCAAACTGGAACACCATTTGTTCGAGCGCGGTGTGATCGTGCGGCCGATGGGCGGCTATGGCTTGCCGCGCGCGCTGCGCATCAGCGTGGGCAGCCGCGCGGAGAACCGGCGGTTATTGCGGGCATTGCCGTGAGCGGGCGACTGGATTGGCTCGCATCTCCGGCGCACGGGCTGCACGGCGAGCTCATTGTGCCCGGTGACAAGTCGATTTCGCACCGGGCGGTCATGTTGGCTGCGCTGGCCGATGGTGCCTCGCGCATCACGGGCTTTCTTGAAGGCGAGGACACTCGCGCGACCGCGCGCATCTTCGCGCAGATGGGCGTGCGCATCGACGCGCCGTCGCCGGGCGAGCGCGTGGTGCATGGGGCCGGGTTGCATGGGTTGCATGCGCCGGCCGAGCCGCTCGATTGCGGCAACTCCGGCACCGCGATGCGTCTGTTGTGCGGCGTGCTGGCAGGGCAGGCGTTCGGTTCCGAACTTGTCGGCGATGCCTCGTTGTCGAAGCGCCCCATGCGGCGCGTGACCGACCCGTTGACAACGATGGGTGCGCGGGTTGAAACGGCCGAAGGCGGAACGCCGCCGTTGCACGTGCACGGCGGGCGACCGTTGCGCGGCATCGAATACGCCTCGCCCATCTCCAGCGCGCAGGTGAAATCCGCGCTGTTGCTGGCGGGCTTGTACGCCGAAGGCGAGACCACCGTAACCGAACCCCACCCAACCCGTGACTACACCGAACGCATGCTTGCGGCGCACGGCTGGCCGATCACATTCGGGTCGCGCAGTGCGAAGCTTTCAGGCGGTCATGCCTTGCATGCCATCGACATCGACGTGCCCGCGGATTTTTCCTCGGCGGCGTTCTTCATCGTCGCCGCGACCATGGTGCCGGGTTCGGAATTGATTTTGCGCAACATCGGCATGAATTCCCGTCGTACCGGCCTGCTGCACGTGTTGCGCGCAATGGGCGCGGACATCGTGGAAGAAAATCGGCGCGAAGCCGGCGGCGAACCTGTGGCCGACCTGATGGTGCGCCACGCGCCGTTGCGCGGCATCGAGGTGGCGGAGGAACATGTTGCCGACATGATCGACGAGTTTCCGATCCTCTTCGTCGCGGCCGCTGGTGCGGAAGGCGTCACCACGATCCGCGGCGTGGCCGAATTGCGGGTGAAGGAATCCGATCGCATCGCGGTGATGGCAACGGGTCTGCGCGTGCTGGGTGCACGGATCGAGGAGACGCCGGACGGCGCGGTGATCGAGGGCGGACATTTGCACGGCGGTACGGTGGATTCGCATGGCGATCATCGTTGCGCGATGGCGTTCACGATCGCCGCCGCAGTGGCGCGAGGCGATGTCACGATCCACGATTGCGCCAACGTTGCGACATCGTTCCCTGATTTCCTGAAACTTGCGCAAGGCTGCGGTTTGGCAGTGCACGCCGCGTAAACGGCTCGCATTCCACTAAAATCGCGCAGATGACGACAACCGAATCTGTTCCGGTCCTCACCATCGATGGCCCGTCCGGTTCGGGCAAGGGCACGATTGCCCGCGCGGTGGCGGACCGGCTTGGTTGGCGCATGCTGGATTCCGGCGCGATTTACCGTGCCGTCGGCTATGCCGCAGGCGCCAAGGATCTCGACCTTTCCGATACCCGGGCGATCGCGCGTTGTGCCGCCGAGACCCGAATCGAGTTCGGCGACCCCGGCGATGGCGGCGATACCCGGGTGATCGTCGACGGCTTCGACGCCACCGACGTCATCCGCACGGAAACCGCGGGGGCGGCGGCATCTGCCATCGCGGCGCTGCCTGCAGTGCGCAAAGCCTTGGTGGACAAGCAGCTGGCTTTCCGGCGCCCACCCGGGCTGGTGGCCGATGGGCGCGACATGGGCACCGTGATCTTTCCGGACGCGCCATTCAAGGTGTTCCTGACCGCCAGCCCCGCCGAGCGTGCGGAAAGACGCTATAAGCAGTTGAAGGCAAAGGGACTTGAGGTTACACTAGCGAGCCTTTTGCACGAGATCGAGCTGCGTGACGCGCGCGACGCGTCGCGCAAGGTTGCGCCGTTGCGGCCGGCGGCCGATGCGGTGGTGATCGATACCACCGGCCTGCCGATACCCGCGGTGGTCGACGCGGTGCTCGTTGTCGTACGCAAGGATTGAACCATTACCCACGCCGCGTTCGCGCGGTTTCCTGTCACGGATGCCTTCGTGCATCCCCAACCGGCGGATCGTCGCCTGTGGAGCACAACCCGATGGAACTTGCAGGCATCGCGATCCATTCCCAACCTGGAATTCCCATGACCGAAAGTTTTGCCGAACTGTTTGAACAAAGCCAGTCGCTGGCCAAATTGAAACCCGGAGCCATCGTCTCCGGCATCATCGTCGAGATCCGCCCCGATGTGGTGGTGGTGAACGCCGGACTGAAATCCGAGGGCATTGTCCCGATCGAGCAGTTCAGGGGTGATGACGGCGAGCTTGAAGTGACCGTCGGCGACGAGGTCAAGGTGGCGCTGGATGCGATCGAGGACGGGTTCGGCGAGACCAAGCTGTCGCGCGAGAAAGCCAAGCGCTCGATGGTGTGGGATGAGCTCGAAAACGCTTTCGAACAGGGCGAGGCGATCGCCGGCCGGATCAACGGCAAGGTCAAGGGCGGGTTCACGGTGGACATTCGCGACGTGCGCGCGTTCCTGCCGGGTTCGCTGGTGGATGTTCGCCCGGTCCGCGACCCGGCCTATCTCGAAGGCAAGGATCTCGAATTCAAGATCATCAAGCTGGACCGCAAGCGCAACAATGTGGTGGTCAGCCGCCGCGCAGTCGTCGAGGAAGAACACTCCGAAGAGCGCGAAGCATTGCTGGAAAAGTTGCAGGAAGGCGCGATCCTGCACGGCGTGGTCAAGAACCTCACCGAATATGGCGCGTTCGTGGATCTGGGCGGCATCGACGGCCTGCTGCACATCACCGACATGTCGTGGAAACGTGTGCGGCACCCGTCGGAAGTGGTCAACGTCGGCGACGAGCTGGACGTGCGCGTACTCAAGTACGACCGTGAACGCAACCGCGTCAGCCTGGGCCTGAAGCAGCTGGGCGACGATCCGTGGGTCAGCATCACCCGCCGATATCCTTCGGGCACGCGGCTGTTCGGCAAGGTTTCCAATGTCACCGACTACGGCTGTTTCGTCGAGCTGGAACCCGGCGTGGAAGGCCTGGTGCATGTATCCGAAATGGACTGGACCAACAAGAACGTCAACCCGGCCAAGCTGGTACAGGTCGGCGACGAAGTGGAAGTGATGGTGCTGGATGTGGACGAGGAGCGCCGCCGCATCTCGCTGGGCATGAAACAGATCCAGGCCAATCCGTGGGAGGCCTTCGCCGCCACCTACAAGAAGGGCGACAAGGTGCACGGCGCGATCAAGTCGATCACCGATTTCGGCATTTTCGTCGGCCTGGACGGCGGTATCGACGGTCTGGTGCACCTGTCGGACATTTCCTGGCAGGGCAATGGCGAAGACCTGGTCCGCGAATTCAAGAAGGGTGAGGAAGTGGATGCCGTGGTGCTGGCGGTCGATCCGGAGCGTGAACGCATCAGCCTTGGCGTCAAGCAGCTCGAGCAGGATCCTTTCGGCCAGTTCATGGCGGCGCATCCACGCGGCACCATCCTCACCGGCAGCGTGAAGGAAGTCGACGCCAAGGGTGCGGTCATCGATCTCGCCGATGGCATCGAGGGTTACCTTGCAGCGCGCGACATTGCCAAGGAACGTGTGGAAGACGCCAGCCAGCATCTCAAGGTCGGCGAGCAGGTCGAGGCCAAGTTCACGGGCATGGATCGCAAGGGCCGCATGTTGCAGCTCTCGATACGCGCCAAGGACGAGGATGAAATGGCCGAAACCCTGTCCGAGTACCAGAACCAGAATGCAGGGAAGGCCACCACCAAGCTTGGAGCACTTCTCAAGGAACAGTTGAACAAGTGAGAACAAGTATCTACAGGGGCATGTATTTTTTGTGGCATGACGGCACTCCCGGTGAAAGCGGGTGGAGTCGTGCCCAGGGATTGCGCGCGCGCTACTTGCGCGCGGGCTCACAAGGTCATTGCACTTGCCATCCATGACGAAATCCGAATTGATCTCGGCGCTCGCGGAGCGTCAGCGGCATCTTGCGTTTGCGGATGTCGAACTGGCGGTGCGCAACGTGATCGAACAGATGAGCCTGGCGCTCGCGAGTGGCGACCGCATCGAGATCCGCGGCTTCGGCAGCTTTTCGCTGCATTACCGGCCGCCCCGGACCGGGCGCAACCCGAAGACCGGTACTGCGGTGGCGTTGCCGGGCAAACATGTTCCCCACTTCAAGCCCGGCAAGGAATTGCGGCAGCGGGTCAACGGAGGCCACGCACGATCGTCGTGACCGGCGAGCCGGCCGTTCCTTTTTTTTGCGATCGTCCCTGATCGCAGCTTCGTTCGATCCCTCTCCGCGTCGATGGCTGCTCGGTTGACACACACCAGAACGGCCTCAACAGCCGCCATCCATGGCCAAGAGCTCCGTGGCCTGACTTTTCACAACAGCCGCTTCGAGCAGGGCCTCGAAAACTGCCGGGTGCGGCGCCGGAGGCATCGGTGAACTTCCTTTCCGCAGACCCGCTGCTGTTGCTCCTGCTGCTTTTGCCGCTGGCCGCGTGGCTGGGCTGGATCATCGGCCGGCATGCGACTGCGCGTCGTTCCGGCGCGCGCGTCACCGAATTGTCTTCGCACTATTTCCGCGGCCTGAATTATCTGCTCAACGAGCAGCCGGACAAGGCCATCGAAGTTTTCATGAAGTTGGCCGAGTTCAATCGCGACACGGTGGAAACACACCTCGCGCTCGGCAACCTGTTCCGCCGGCGCGGTGAGGTCGACCGCGCAATCCGGGTGCACCAGCACCTTGTCAGCCGTTCCAACCTGAGCGAAGCCGAACGCACCGTCGCGCTGCTGGAGCTGGGCGAGGACTACATGCGTGCGGGTTTGCTGGACCGCGCCGAGGCGCTGTTCGACGACCTCGTCGCGATGGATGCGCACGCACCGTCGGCGCTCCGGCACCTGATCGCGATCTATCAGCACGAACGCGACTGGCACAAGGCCATCGGCCATGCACGGCGGCTGGAGAAAATGACCGGCGAATCGCAGGCTGCGACGATCGCGCAGTTCCAGTGTGAACTGGCCGAGCAATCGCGCCAGCACGGCGCGCGCGCCGAGGCGCGCGCGTATCTGGATGAGGCGTTCGCCAGCCAGCCCGGCTGCGTGCGCGGCTACATGATCAGCGGCAGCCTGTACGCGGAAGAAAATCGCTGGAGCGAGGCGGTGCTCGCGTTCGAGCAGGCCGTCGATGCCGATGTCGATTTCGTGCCCGAAATCCTGCCGCAATTGCTGGACGCCTACGCACACTCAGGGATGATGGATCGCGCCGAAGAATTCCTGCGGAACGTGGTGGAACGCTACCACGGCATCACGCCGGTGCTGGCGTTGACCGATCTGTACCAGAAGCGCGAGGGCGAACGCGTCGCGCGGGACTTTCTTACGGATCGATTGCGTCAGCGCCCGTCGGTGCGCGGAATGATGGCACTGATCGACGCGACCCTGGATCGCTCGGAAGGCGAGGCCCACGAGAATTTCCTGATCCTGCGCGACCTCACCCGCAAATTGCTGGAGGGCCGGGCGATGTATCGCTGCAACCATTGCGGCTTCGGCGCCAAGGCGCACCATTGGCAGTGTCCGAGTTGCAAGAGCTGGGGTACGGTACGGCCCATCCATGGCGTGGTGTCGGAGTAGATCGGTTGCAAAGTCGCGGCGCCCGCCAATACTTGTGCGATCGTTCCTGATCGCTGCGTTGCCGGATGCGCTGATGCAGTGGCTGCTTCCGGGTTCGTTGAGACCAGGCGTCCTGGAAGCCTCCATCCATGGCCGAGGGCTCCGTGGCCTGATTTTCACGACAGTCGCTGTGGGCGAGCTGCCGGTGAAATGCGGTGGCGGATGCCGGAGTCTGGTTTAATCCGTCTGCCCACACGCTTTGCGGCCGATCGATAGATGCAGTTACCCATCCCGCCAATGCTGAGCGCGGTGTCCGCGCTGGTGCTGTCCATCCTGATTACCGGGGCCGCACTGGTCTATGCGCGTCGGCGCGGATTGCTGGATCAACCGGGACAGCGGCGTTCCCATACGAGTCCCACGCCGCGTGGCGGCGGCGTCGGCATCGTGGCGGCAGTGGTGCTCGTGGGCGTGACCGCATGGTGCATCGTTGATCCGGTGCCATGGTTCCGTCCGGCCGCGTTTGTCGCGTCCGTGCTGGCGGTCGCGCTGGTCGGCTGGCGCGACGATCACGTGCCGATGCAGGTATTGCCGCGCCTGCTGGTACACGCAGGTGCCGCGACCCTGGTCGGCGCGGTGGTGCTCCAGCCGTGGGCGGCGCGCGACCCGCGCACGTGGTGGGTGTTGTTGCCGCTGGCGCCGGTGCTGGTCGGCTTCATCAATGCGCACAACTTCATGGACGGCATCGACGGCATCCTCGGACAGCAAGGCCTGTTCGTGCTGCTGGGTTTCGGGGTGCTGGCAGTATGGCTCGGAGACGCGGGACTCGCGGGACTGGCTTTCGCTGGCGCGGCGGGCTGCCTCGGCTTTCTGGTACTCAATTGGCCGCCCGCGAAAATCTTCATGGGCGACGTGGGTTCGGGTGCGCTCGGGCTCACGATCGGGGCAGTGGCAGCATTTCTGGTTCAGCGGCACCCTGCGATGCTGTGGGCGTGCGCGATCCTGCCCTCGACGTTCCTGGCAGACAGCGGGCTGACCCTGCTGCAGCGCATGTCCGCGGGCCAGCGCTGGTATGCGCCGCATCGCCAGCATCTGTACCAATGGCTGGTGCGGGTAAAATGGAGTCATGCCCGTACGGACGCCGTCTACATGATCTGGAATCTGGCGGTCGTGGCTCCATTGGCATGGGCGGCGGCATACTGGCCTGCCCGTGGCGTGTGGTGTTTCGTCGCGGCCTGGGTGGTTGCATTGGTTGCATGGTACGTCGGCAAGCGTGCCTGTCTTG
Organism: Rhodanobacteraceae bacterium; assembly: GCA_036279455.1. Taxonomy (GTDB): domain Bacteria; phylum Pseudomonadota; class Gammaproteobacteria; order Xanthomonadales; family Rhodanobacteraceae; genus 66-474. Next base: position 34,450 of record DASUJD010000079.1, read on the forward strand.
TCTCGGTACGAAGGAGCATGCCCCGTGAAATTGCCTGACCTTGTCGATCGTGTCCATCCGCGCACCGCGGTCGTGATTCACGACCTCGGGGTGACCTTGCTGGCCTGGTGGCTGGCCAACACGCTGCGTTACGCCACGCTGCCCTACGGCCAGCAGCTTGAGCTGCTTAGCTGGCAAACGCTGATCGTGTTGGGCGTGCAGGCGGTGATGTTCTATTGGACCGGCCTGTACAAGGGCCTGTGGCGCTTCGCCAGCGTTCCCGATTTGTGGAACATCCTGCGCGCGGTGGTGGCAGGCACCGTGGTGATCTACCTCGCGCTGTTCCTGTACAACCGCATGGACGGGATTTCGCGCTCGGTGCTGCTGATCTACCCGGTGTTGCTGACCATCTTTCTCGGTGTTCCGCGGCTTGCCTATCGCTACTGGAAGGACAGCCAGCTTGACCTGTTTCATGTCAAGCACAGTCATCGCGTGCTGGTGATCGGCGCCGGTCGTGCGGGCGAGGCACTGGTGCGCGACCTGCGCCGTGATTCCCGCTACATACCGACTGGCTTCATCGACGACGATGCCTCGCTGCGCGGCTCGCGCCTGCACGGCGTGCCGGTGCTGGGCGGCACCGACCGGCTGGCGGAACTTGCGCGTCGGGTCGGCGCCGAGATGTTGCTGATTGCATTGCCGTCTGCGAACAAGGGCCAGATGCGCCATGTGGTCAGTCTTTGCGAGGCCACGGGGCTGCCGTTCCGCACCGTACCACGCCTCGACGACGTGATTTCCGGGCGCGCCCAGTTCAATGAGTTGAAGGAAGTTTCGATCGAGGATCTGCTTGGTCGCGATCCGGTGAAGCTGGAATGGAACGCGATCCGGCGCAGCCTCGCCGGCCAGCGCGTGCTGGTTACCGGCGGCGGTGGTTCGATCGGTTCGGAGCTGTGCCGCCAGATCGCGCGCCTTGGAGCTTCCGAGCTGACGATCCTCGAATTGTCCGAATACAACCTCTACCGCATCGAGATGGAGTTGCGGGCGCAGTATCCGGAGTTGCTGCTGCGTTGCCTGATCGGCGATTGCGGCGATGCCGCGGCTTGCGGGAACGCGTTTGCGCTGGCGAAGCCGCAACGCGTGTTTCACGCGGCCGCTTACAAACATGTTCCACTCCTGCAGAATCAGTTGCGCGAGGCATTCCGGAACAATGCGCTGACCACGCGCAGGGTGGCCGAGCATGCGGTTCGGCACGGCGTCGAGAGTTTCGTGCTGATCTCCACCGACAAGGCGGTCAATCCGACCAGCGTGATGGGCGCTTGCAAGCGCGTTGCCGAAATCATTTGTCAGGTCGCGGCGGAGGGTCACTCGACCAGATTCGTCACGGTCCGGTTCGGCAACGTGCTGGATTCGGCGGGTTCGGTGGTGCCGCTGTTTCGTCGGCAGATTGCGGCGGGCGGACCGGTGACCGTGACACACCCTGAAATTTCGCGCTACTTCATGACCATTCCGGAAGCCTGTCAGTTGATCCTGCAGGCCATGGCGATGGGCAAGGGCGGCGAAACCTATGCGCTGGACATGGGCGAGCCGATCCGCATCCGCGATCTGGCCGAGCAGATGATTCGCCTGGCCGGCAAACAGCCCGGGCGGGATATTTCCATTCTGTACACGGGGCTGCGTCCCGGCGAAAAACTGTTCGAGGAATTGTTCCACCCACTCGAGAACTACCACGGCACGTCGCATCCCAAGATTTTCCAGGCAGCGTCGCGTCAACAGTCCACCGCTTTGGTGGTTGCGCAGCTCGCGCGCGCCACGGAGGCCGTCAAGAAATTCGACGAGGAAGCCTTGCGTCATTGCGTGGGTGCACTGTTGCCCACGTTTCGCTGGGAAACAGGCGACGCCCCGCAAACCGCCGAGGTGGTGCCGCTTCCACATGGTGGCGGCGGCGTGGCATGAGTTCTGCGATCATCCCTGGTCGCTGCAGTTGAAGGAGAGCCGATTGGCGTGGCTTCCAGGTTGCGAGCATCAAAACCGCCATCAAGGCCGCCTCAAAGCCGCCATCCGTGGCTAAAAACTCCCTGGCCAAGAGCTCTCCTGGCTTGACGTTTCACCAACGGCCGCTTTGGACGGGCCCCTCAAAGTCACAACAATCAAGGATATGACGTGACCCGATTGCACAAGGTGGTGTTTCCGGTGGCCGGACTCGGTACCCGGTTCCTGCCCGCGACCAAGGTGGTCGCCAAGGAAATGTTGCCGGTGCTCGACCGGCCGCTGATCCAGTATGCGGTGGACGAGGCGGTCGATGCCGGCGCCGACACCCTGGTGTTCGTCACCAACCGCTACAAGCATTCGATCGCGGACTATTTCGATTCCGCCTACGAGCTGGAAGAGACCCTCGAACGCGCCGGCAAACACGAATTGCTGGCGATGGTGCAGGGGTTGTTGCCGCCGCACGTGCGCTGCGTGTATGTGACCCAGGAACAGGCGCTGGGACTGGGTCATGCGGTGCTGTGCGCCAAAGCCGTGATCGGTGACGAGCCGTTCGGCATCATCCTGCCCGACGACCTGATCGTGAACGATGGCCCCGGCGCATTGCGCCAGATGGCCCTGCGCGCGGCCGATGGCAAGACCGGCGTGCTCGCAGTCGAGGAAGTGCCACACGCCGACACCGGCAAGTACGGTATCGTCGATTTGGAGGCGGGCGGCGATCGCATCCGCCACATGGTCGAGAAGCCCAGGCCCGATGATGCCCCGTCCAACCTCGCCGTGGTCGGCCGCTACGTGTTGCCGGCGCGCATCTTCGAGTTGCTGGAATCGACCACCCCCGGCGCGGGCGGCGAAATTCAGTTGACCGACGCGATCGCAGCTCTGTTGAACGAAACCCCGGTGTTGGCGCATCGTTTCGCGGGCACGCGCTTCGATTGCGGCCACAAGGCCGGGATGGTGCGTGCGGCCTTGCACTTTGCCGCCGCCGATCCCGAACTGAGGCACCTCGTGAATGGCACGCCCCCGTGACCTGTCGGGCTACTGCATCGCGTCACCGCGCAGTGCACGCACCTCGCGTCCATCCGGAGAATCTTTGACACACGGTCCATACGATGACCGCGGCAGCCAGGAAGTCCGGGTAGGGGCCGGAGCGCACTTTCGCGTCATCGGTTCATGCCGCTCATGGGCTTGTTCATCCAGTCATCGGAAAGTGCACTCCGACCCCGGTTTTTCATAGCCGGTATGCTTGGCCGATGGCCCGGCCAACCTGGTACCAGGCGAGTGCACGTCCGTTCGATCCGTTGCCGCCACTCGAAGGCAGGCAAGACACACGCGTTGCGATCGTCGGCGGCGGTTACGCCGGCGTGTGCCTTGCGCTCGGGCTCGCCGAGCGCGGCGTGCGCGATGTCGTATTGCTGGAACGGTGCGGCATCGGCCATGGCGCGTCCGGCCGCAACGGCGGTTTCGTGTTCGGCGGCTATTCGCTGGGCGAGGATGAACTGCTACGCCAGCTCGGCGCCGAACGCGCGCGCCGACTGTACGGCGCGACCAGCGACGCGGTCGGGTTGATTCGCCATCGCATCACGAAATACGCGATCGAATGTGATGCGGTGGACGCTGGCGTTATCTGGGCCAACTGGTTCCACGATTCGTCGGTATTGCATGCCCGCCAACGATTGCTCAAGGAAACCTATGGCGTCGAGTGGGAATGGATACCGGAAGAACGGCTGCGGGACATGATCCACAGCCAGCGCTATCACGACGGTCTGTTCGAGCGCAACGCCCTGCACCTGCATCCGCTCGATTACCTGCACGGCATGCTGCGCGCGGCGCAAGCGCAGGGCGTGTGCTTTCACGAAAACTCCCGCGTGCGGGGCATCGAGCGCGATGGCGAGGACTGGCGGGTGAGAACCGACGCAGGCGAGATCGCGGCGAAAACGGTGGTGCTGGCGTGCGGCGGCTACCTCGCGCACCTCAAGCGTGAAGTGGATCGCGCAGTGCTGCCGATTGCGACGTACGTGATGGTCACCGAGCCGCTGGGCGCGCGCATCAACGAATGCCTGCACACCAATGCTGCGATCTACGATACCCGCTTTGCGTTCGATTATTACCGTCAGCTCAAGGACACGCGCCTGCTGTGGGGCGGGCGCATTTCCATCCGCGCCCGCTCGCCGCGGGCAATAAGGAAGTTGCTGATGCGCGATTTGCTGCGCGTTTTTCCGCAACTCGCGGGCGTCAAGATCGATTTCGTGTGGTCGGGCCTGATGAGTTACGCGCGTCACCAGATGCCGCAACTCGGTACACGCGGCGACGGCTTGTGGTGGATGCAGGCCTTTGGTGGCCACGGCACTGCGCCTACCTGCGCCGCCGGGGAGCTGCTGGCGGGCGCCATCGCGCAGAATGACGAAAGCTGGCGCGAATTTGCGCAATTCGGATTGCAGAGCACGCACCGACCGTTTGGATACCTCGGTGCTCAGGCGCAGTACTGGTGGCTCGAAACGCGCGATCGCTGGAAGGCCATGCTCGAAGGGTGACTCGTGCCTTCCATGGCGCTCGCCCCAAGGGGTCGCCTGCGGCGTTCGCGTTTGCAATCCTGCAAACGCAGTCGGGTTTCGCCCACTTCGTGGGCTCGTCCGGAATGACCAAGTTACTTTTGGGATGCCGTACTAGCGGGCTACTGCCGCGTGGCGTCGCCATGCAGCCGGCGGGACTCCGAAGCAGCGCTTGAACGCACGCTGGAAGGCCGCGCTGGAATCGTAACCGACCTCGTCCGCCACGCAGGCGATGCTCTGCCGGCTGTCGCCGAGGCGGCGTGCGGCGAGCTGCATCCGCAATCGCGTCAGGTAGTGCATGGGCGGTTCGCCGATGATTTCCCGGAAACGTTCGGCCAGCACCGAGCGCGAGCTGGCGATGGTGGCTGCCAGCTCGTCCACCGACCATCGCCGGCAGGGTTGTTCGTGCAAGGCATGCAGAGCGCGCCCGACCAGCGGGTCGCGCAGGCCGGCAAGCCAGCCGGTGGCATTGGCCGGCAGGCCGCACATGTAGCGGCGCAAGGTGCTCAGGAACAGCAGTTCCGCCAGCCGCCCGCGCAGACCCGCTGCGCCCGGGCTGTCGTCGAGTGCGTTTGCGACGGCATATCGAATCAGCGTATCCCTGCGCGTGCCAAGGTCCACCACGAATACCGGCGGCAGTGAACGGCACAGCGGATCGAAGGCGCGCTGGTCGCAGCCGAGGAAACCACAAAGCAGGCTGACCGATCCCCCCGGGCCGGTTTCGAAGCGCGCATGCCGCAAGTCCAGCAGCGAGCGCCCCTGGAGCATCGTGGCGAAGGGGACGGTCATGCACCCCGGCCTGTCGCCGAGGTCGTGTGGATCGCCGTGCGGGATCACCACTGCATGTCCGCGGGAGAGGGCGAACCAGTCCTGCGCGGGGTGCCGGACCCAGCATTGCCCCTCCAGCACGACGTGGAAGGCGATGATCTGACGGGTGCCCGGCGGCAACAGCGTCTCGAACTTCTCCACCGTGGGATGCGCCGCGACGCCCCACGGTCCCGTGATGTCCACGCGGAAAATCAGCGCGCCACTCAGGCGCACGAGGGTCAGCGCGTCAGACAGCAGGTCGATGGCCATGTTGCTCATCGCCTCCCGGTGTATCGAGCATGTACCGAAGAGTATAGGTCATTGTGCAGGCGTCGCGCTGCGACCAAGCTTCCTCGTCCTCGTCCTCGTCCGCGGCTGCGGATCCGAACGTGTCGATTCCTGCCGCGGCGCGTCAGCCGCGCAAACAGGTGCCCTGAAGTCCCGACGGAGAAGTGCGATGACAGCAAGCGAAGACAATATCCATGAATTTCTTGGCAAGGCGGTTGGCGATCTCGGCGCCGCCGTGAGCGCTTCACTGATCCTCCTCGGCGATCGGCTTGGCCTGTACAAGGCCCTGGCAAAAGGCCCGGCGACCTCCGCCGAGCTGGCACAACGCACCGGCACCAACGAACGTTACGTGCGCGAATGGCTCGGCAACCAGGCGGCCGGTGGATACGTGCAATTCAACGCCACCGGCGATCGTTATTCGCTCAGCGAGGAGCAGCGTCTGTGTCTTGCGGATCCGAATGGTCCGGTGGACCTTCCGGGCGCCTATTTCCTCGTCGAGGCCATGTTCCACGCGCTCGATCGAACACAGGAAAACTTCAAGACCGGCAAGGGCATGGAGTGGGGCGAGCATCACCCGTGCCTGTTCCACGGAACCGAGCGATTCTTCAGGGCCGGCTACAACGCGAATCTGCTCGCGTCCTGGCTGCCGGCGCTGGACGGTACGGTGGAGAAACTGAAGCGCGGCGGCAAGGCCGCTGATGTCGGTTGCGGCCACGGCGCCAGCATGGTCCTGATGGCGCAGGCTTTCCCCGAATCCGAGTTCGTCGGTTACGACTACCACCAGGAATCCGTCGAGGTTGCCCGCAAACGCGCCAAGGCCGCCAAGGTCGAAAATGCCCGCTTCGAGGTTGCCGACGCCACCAGCTATGGCGACCGCGATTTCGACCTGATTGCGTTCTTCGACTGCCTGCACGACATGGCCGATCCAGCGGGCGCCGCCAGGCACGCGCGCCGGGCGGTCCGCGACGACGGCGCCTGCATGATCGTGGAACCCTTCGCCGGCGATCACGTCACGGACAACCTCAATCCCGTGGGTCGCGTCTACTACGGCGCATCCGCGCAGATTTGCGTGCCGGTCTCGTTGGCGCGCAAGGGCCCCGCGCTGGGCGCCCAGGCCGGCGAGGCACGCCTGCGTGGCGTGCTGGTGGACGAAGGCGGCTTCTCGCGTTTCCGGCGGGCGACGGAAACACCCTTCAACATCGTGCTGGAAGCGCGGCCGTAGGAGTGCTCCCCGGCCAGCTGAGATGAAAGGCCCGGTCGGAGTCGGTCCATTCCGGTGTTTCGGGCATATTTGCCGGAGTATCGGTCATTTCCTGAGCGGCTCCCGCGGGCAAACTGGGCAGCTGGGTACCGGGGCCCGCAACGACGCTCCGTGAGCGGGTCGGGCGCGTGGGCGGGTTGCACAACTGGCAGGAGGACAAGGCAATGCACACGAAATGGGCACGGGTTTTGGCACTCGCATTCGGGCTCGGGATCCTCATCACGGCAGCCGCTGCACAACCGCCCGCCACGGCGCCCGGTAACACCGCGCTGGCTCCGGGTGACCTGAAATGGATGCCGGCTCCTCCGGTACTGCCGAAAGGTGTGCAGATAGCGGTGTTGACCGGCAATCCGTTCGCGAAAGGGTTTTCCGTAGTGCGTCTGAAGATCCCGCCGCACACCGTATTTGCTCCGCACTGGCACCCGACCACCGAAAACTTCAGCGTGCTGCGCGGCACGTTCTACGTCGGCATGGGCGACAAGGTGGACAAGTCCATGGCCAAGGCGCTGCCTCCGATGGGCTTTGCGTCGATGCCCGCAATGCACCATCACTGGGTGTACAGCGGTGACCAGGAAGTGGTGATCGACCTCAGTTTCTACGGGCCCTTCCGGATCCACTACGTCAATCCGGCCGACGATCCGTCGAAAAAGACCGCTGGATGAAATGACCGCCGTCGCCGATTCGTGATGGCGCGGCGATCCGGCGGCATCGATCACATCCGTTCGGGACTCCGCGTTTCGACTTCGGTCACGATCGTGCAAAATGGCTGCGCGGCATTTGCCGCGCGGCTGGGCAGGTCGAATGGTTCCGGAAAAACGGGATGACCCTACGCTTCGCGGCAACCCCGGGGTCTGGCGGTCCGTCATCTGGATACTGATCGCGGTCGCTGGAGTGCTTGTACTTGCCAGCACAACGGCGGCAGCCGCCCGCGGCGATGCTGAAACATCAGCCGGCGCCGGCGCGCACGTATTCGGCAGCAACGTCATCGACGCGAGCTGGAAGCTCGAAGGCGGCGTTCTGTCCGATCTGGTAGTTACCGACGAATGGCACCATGCGTCGATCAGCATCACCGATCCGTTTTCGCTGACGCTCAAGGGCGGCACCACGCTCGGAACGAGCGATTTTCACTTGCAAGGTGCCCTGCACGAAGTCGCGTTGCCGGTGGATACGAACGCCGCGCGTCTCGTTGAGCGCATTCCGGGCGAGGCGCTCGAAGGGCGTTTCCTTGGTCCCCATGGCCACATCCGCATCGACTGGAAACTGGTGCTGCGCAAGCGCTCCAATTACCTGCGCGAAGTGGTGACGATCACCGCGCTGGATCGGGATGCGCCGATCACGAAGGTGTCGCTGTTCGGCGCCAACGCCCCAGACGCATTTGTGGATGGCACGGTCGATGGCTCGCCGGCGGTGTCGCACGACGACTGGCTGGGCTTCGAGCACCCGATGTCCAGGGCCGACGCCTGGGCCGGCAAGGTGAAATTGTGGATCGATCGCACGCTGCCGCTGCCGAAAGGCCAGTCGGTGACCTATTCGGCGGTGATTGGCGTCGCGCAGACAGGCCAGATGCGGCGCGACTTTGCGACCTACATCGGGCGCGAACGTGCGCACCCCTACCGTCCGTTCCTGCACTACGAATCGTGGTACGACCTCGGCTATTTCACGCCTTATACGCAGGCCGGGGCACTGGATCGCATCAACACTTTAGGCAAGGAACTGGTCGAAAAGCGCCACGTCAAGATGGATTCATTCGTGTTTGACGACGGCTGGGATGACTACAGCGGCAGCTGGAATTTCAGCAAGGCCTTTCCGCATGGCTTCGCGCCATTGTGCAGGGCAGCGGCGAAGTACGGCGCCGCGCCCGGCGTGTGGTTGTCACCGTGGGGCGGCTACGGCAAGCCGCGCACGGAACGCATCGCCAGCGGTCGAAACAAGGGCTATGAAATCGTCGATGGCGGTTTCGCGCTGTCGGCGCCGAAATACTGGAAACGTTTCCATCACGTGGTGATGGCCCTGCTCGACAAGGATTGCATCAACGATTTCAAGCTCGATGGCACCGGCAACGTCAACAGTGTGTATCCGGGCAGCCGGTTCGACAGCGATTTCGCGGCGGCCATCCAGTTGATCAAGGACATCCGCGCCGACAAGCCGGACACCTTCATCAATCTCACCACCGGCACCTGGGCTTCGCCGTTCTGGTTGAGATACGCCGATTCGATCTGGCGCGGGGGCTACGACCACAACTTCGCGGGCGTGGGGCCGAAGCGTGAACAGTGGATCACCTACCGCGACGAGCAGACCTATCGAAACATCGTGGAAAAAGGCCCATTGTTCCCGTTGAACTCGTTGATGCTG
>DASUJD010000080.1:0-49399 GCA_036279455.1 Rhodanobacteraceae bacterium
GGCACGGCCGCGAATGCCGATGCCGCTGCCGTCGGCCGGCGATGCACCCTTGCGGACCGCTTCGATCAACACGGGTGCGCCGATGCCGCCCATCGCCGCCAGCGCGTCGGCGGCATCGCGCGCGTTGTCGCCATCCGGCGCAAGCAACGCCGCCTTGAGCGGACCCAGTGCAGGCGCGGCCTGCGGGCCCATTTTCCCGAGCGCTTGTGCCGCGGTGGCCGCGACGGTGATGTCGGTGTCGCCGAGACGGGCGCCGAGTGCCCGGGCCGTTTGCGCAACCATGGGCGAGGGCAAGACGTCCACGGGTTTTGGCACCGGTTTGCCGGCCCTGGATGCGGACAGCGCGCGATCGTTGCCGACGAACGCGCCATCCAGGCCATTGTCCAGGGCACCGACCGCGGATTCACGCACGCCGGAGTCGGGATCCTTCAGCGCGTCGAGCAGTGCGGGCAACGCTGCGTTGTCGTAAGTCGTCAACTGACCGAGCGATGTTGCCGCAGCCCGGCGGACGCGGGCGTCGTCGTCCTTCAGCGCGGCTTCCAGTGCGGGGATCGCGCTGGTGGCTTGCGCGGCCTTTTCACCGAGTACCTCGGCTGCGAACATGCGCTGCTGGGCCGGGCCGCGTTGCACGGCGGCGATCAGCGCCGCGGTCATCGGTACCTCGAGCTTCACCAGTGCCGCCTTCGCAGCGATCGCTGCGTGACGCGAGGACCCCGTCTCCGCCGGCCCCCTGTAGCCCAGCGTCGCGATGAGCGTGGGCACGGCCGGTGCACCGATCGCGGCCATCGCGGCGACCACCTGGCTCGCCGTGTACAACGGCAACGGATCGAGCACGGCGCGCGTCAGTGCCGGCAGTGCCGGTTCGGCGGCCGCGCCCGATGCCGCAATGGCTCGGGCGATGGCGCCGCGGACCCACGGGTCGGGCTCGACGTCGAGGCGCGCCGCCAGCGCGCGGATCGCGGCGGGCTCGGTGGATGCGAGTTCCTGGAACCCGATCGCGGCGCCGTAGCGGACGAGCCGCGCGGTGTCGCCGAGGTCGGTGGCGAGCAACGGGATCACATCGTTGTCGCCACCTTGCCGGGCCTTGGCGGCGGTGCCAAGCCCCTTGGCGCAGGCTGCGCGCACCCGCGCGTCGGCATCGCCGGCGCATTTGCCGAACGCGGCAAGCGTGCCGCCGGTTTCAGGGATGGTCATCAGCGCATACGCCGCGTTGGCGCGAACCCGCCATGCCGGATCGTGGTCCATCGCGGCCAGCAGCGCAGGGGCGGCCGACTGCAGGGCGCGGCTGTAGAAGCCGCGCAGCACGTAAGCCGTGTCCGCGCGCAGCTCGGCATCATCGCTTTCCAGGAACGGTGCCAGCGCGGCCACCATCTCGGGGGTGTCGTTGCGATGGCTCAGGTTCCCGGCGAGCTTGGCACGCTCCGCCGGGGCCGCGGCCTTGAACTGCGCGGCCAGCCCGGCTTCGCGATTGCCCGCGACCGCGATGGCGCTGCATGAGCACAGCACCAGTGCGGCATTCAAGATCAGTATCCGCTTGTTTCCCACTGGTGTTCACCCCTTCAATGCCGCCCCATGTGTCCAGCCTCGATCAGTTCCCGCTTGCCGGGCGCACGCGCGTGGTCGCGCACCAGCAACGGGATCAGGTCGAAGGCCTTGGTCTCCAGCTCGACGCCCACACCGTCGCGCAGCAAGCCCCCGATGCTGGCTGGATCACGCAAACGTCGCTGTGGACCCCCGTGTTCCTACATCGTCTTGCATGCAAGCCACCCCGAACGGCCTTGCATCGATCCCCGGAACGCCTTGTGTACCACAAACCGGCAGTTGGCAGGGGCCCTCAGCGCGGCACGCGGTAGCCGCCCGGCACGCCGTGCGGCGACAGCGTGAGTTGCCAAAGCTGGTCGCGGCGAGTGCGGAAGGTGGCGGCGGATCCCGAGAGGTAGTAACGCCACATCCGGCGGAACCGTTCGTCGTAGCGGGGATTGTTCGCGGACAGTTCCGGCCACGCGGCATCGAAATTGGCCAGCCACGCCATCAATGTCTTGTCGTAATCGGCGCCGAAGTTGTGCCAGTCCTCGACCACGAACAGGTTCTCGAGCGCGGGCGTGACCTGCGCCGCGGCCGGGACCATCGAGTTCGGGAAGATGTATTTCTCGATCCAGGGGTCGGGTCGGGAGGGCGTGGAGTTCACGCCGATGCAGTGCAGCACGGAAAGTCCCTCGTCCTTGAGGCAGCGACGGCACACCTCGAAATAGGTGCGGTAGTTCTTCCAGCCCACGTGCTCGAACATGCCGATCGAGTACACCGCGTCGAATGGCTCGTGGAGGTCCCGATAGTCCTGCAGGCGGATTTCGACGGGCAGTCCCTTGCACAGCTCGCGTGCGAACTGCGCCTGCTGTTCGGAAACCGTGACACCGACGCCCGACACCCCGTACTTCTCGGCGGCATATTTGAGCGCCTCGCCCCAGCCGCAGCCGATGTCCAGGATCTTCATGCCGGGCTTCAGTTGCAGCTTGCGGCAGACCAGGTCGAGCTTGGCTTCCTCGGCGTCGTCGAGATTGGTCGCGTCCTTCCAGTACCCGCACGAATACACCAGCCGCCTGCCCAGCATCTTCGCGAACAGGTCGTTGCCGATGTCGTAATGGGCCTTGCCGATCTTGAACGCCTTGCGCCCGCGCTGCATGTTGATGAAGCGCGCGCGCAGGTGGGCGCGCAGGGCAGCGAAGTCGCGCAGGTGCTCGTCGAGATGTGCGCCGAGCACGTGGTGGAAGAACTGGTCGAGCGAAGGGGTATCCCACCAGCCGTCCATGTAGGCTTCGCCCAGGCCCAGCGAACCGTGTGCGAAGGCGCGCGCGAACACGCGCGGGTCATGCACTTCCAGATCCCAGGCTCGACCGCCGTCGATGCGCACGTCGGCGTGCTCCAGCAGCTTCTGCGCCTTCTCGCGCAGTGCCTGATCGTGGCGCGTCAAGTGATGGCTGGCGGGTCTGGTTGGCGTCGAAAGGTCGTTCATCAGGTTGTCCCGTGTGATCGGCGCAGACTCCACAACAGCGGGCAGGCGGCGAGTTGCAGGATGAGTGCCGCAAGCACCGTGTAGAGCGGGTTTATATCGTACAACACGCCCAGCACGACGCTGCCGAGAAACCACGCGACGCCATAAATGGCGTTGAATGCACCCATGACCGTGGCACGCCGCTCGCGCGGGATGCGCTGCGCGACTGCGGCGCGGAACAACGAGTCGTGCGCGCCGAATCCGATGCCCCACAACACCATTCCGGCCAGTGCCGCCCATTGGCCGCCGAGAAACACCAGCGGCGCGTACAACGCGGGCACGAGGGTGGCCCACAGCAGCACCGAGAGGCCCTGGCGATCGAACAGCTTGCCGAGCGCGAGGGCGGTCGCGCCGCCGGCAAGGCTTGCCACCGCATACAGGATCGGCACCACATCGTTGGTGACGATGTGATCCTGCGCAAAATGAAACGCGATCAGCGCGAAATCGGAATAGCCCGCGGCGATCAGGGCCGTCGCCGCGAGAAATACTTTCAAATCGCGCAGGGCGCGTGCGTCGGACACTTGCGGCGCGGGCGTGGCATCGAGTTCCTGTGGTTGCGGGAACTTCATGCGCGCGATCGCGAGCGTCACCAGCGCGCCCACCGCCGGCAGCAGCAACCACGCGAAAGCGTGTCGGTAGCCGCCGTGCAGGAACAGCACCAGCGCCGCGATCAGCGGCCCCAGCACTGCGCCGGTCGAGTCGAGTGCCTCGTGCAAGCCGAAGGCCCAGCCCGCACCGCCCATGTCTTTGGCGGCGTAAGACAACATCGCATCGCGCGCCGGCGTGCGCAGCGCCTTGCCGCTGCGTTCGGCGATCACCAGCCCGGCGGCGACCGGCCAGTTGCCGGCAAGCGCCAGTGCGGGCACGGCCAGCAAGTTGATCGCATAGCCGATGATGGTGATCGTCCAGTAGCGCCGGGTCTTGTCGGCCAGCACGCCGGTGAACAGGCGCAGCACGTAACCCAGCAATTCGCCGCCGCCCGCGACCAACCCCACGATCGCGCCGGTCGCGCCCAGCGTGCCGAGGAACGGGCCCCAGATGGAGCGCGAACCTTCGTAGGTCATGTCGGCGAACAGGCTGACCACGCCGATCAAGACGACGAAAACCAGCGCATGCCGGCGCGCCGGCAATTTCGGCGTCGCCGTCGTGGTCACTTCAGATCGCCACTGAGTACACCGAATTCCGCGGGCAGAATTGCATAGAACATCTGCAGGTTTTCCTCGCGCACGCGCGCGAGCATCCTGTCCGCCGCGTCGCGCGTCACCACGAAATCCACGCGCACGGTTTCCTGTCCGGCCAGTTCCAGGAAATGCGCCTCGTGGGTGATGCCGTGGCGGCCGAAGCCCGCGATCGAACGAAACGCGGTGCCGCCGGGCAAGCCGAGCTTCTTTGCTTGCGCGAGCAGCCAGTCGTACAGCAGCATGCCGCCGTGGTGGCGGTTTTCGTGCACGAAGAAACGCAGGTACACACCTTGCGTGGGTGCGGGATCGTTCATGCGAAGTGCCTCAGCAGGCCCTGCATCAACGCAAAGCCCAACAGTGTCATCCCCAGCGTGCCGACCACGTGCATGCCGATGATGGCGAAGGTCCAGCCGTATTGCTGGCGCAGCAGCAGGGTGATCGTTTCTCCTGAAAAGGTCGAGAAAGTGGTCAGGCCGCCGAGAAATCCCGTGGTGACGAATACCCGCGTCTCCGGCGAAAGCGACTGGAATTGCGCAAACGCGCCGAGGATCAGCCCCATCAGCAGGCCGCCCAGCAGATTGGCGGCCAGCGTGCCCAGCGGCACGGTCGGGAAGATCGGGTTGAACCAGACGCCGAACAGGTAGCGCAGGCAGGCGCCGAGAAAGGCGCCGCACCCGGTGGCGAGCAGTGCATAGATCAGCATGAACCTGGACTCCCGTTGTCGGTCGGGAACCCGCGCGCGTTGCGCTGCAGAACGCAATGCCGACGCGCCGGGGTCCCGGTCGTGCAGGCATCATCAGCCGATCTTCCGGCGGTTCGGGGAGGCATGCCATCTCCCGTGCGTGTGCGCGCATGGTAGCGCAGTCGCCATCGTGCAGCCATCATCGGAAATGACGGGTAGTGGTTCAGTTTGAAAATCCGTTCGTCCTGAGCGTAGCGCCGAAGGCGCGAAGTCGAAGGACAAATGGCGCTTCGACTTCGTTCGCGCTGCTCACTACGCTCAGCGCGAACGGTTCAAATTTCAAACCAGACCACTACCAAATGACGGCTTGGCTTCCCCTTGAAGGGGAGAGCCTTCAAGTCTGCGCGTCGGGCGGCAAGAGTCCGTGCGCTCCGAGGAAAGCCCGTGCGTCTTCGGCGTCATGCTCGAACCAGGCGCGCGCGGAGCCGAGCCGGAACGAGTAACCCCAGGCATCCATGTCGGCGAGTGTGCGTTCGCGTCCGAAGCCCGGCAGGGTATCGGCCAGCATGATTTGCAGGTAGCAGGTTGCGTCTTCCTCCTCCTGTGAATCACTGGCATCGGTGTGGATGGACGCACGCCTTTCCGGGTCCGCCACCAGCAGGTGGCAAGCCTCGTGCAGCAGCGAATGCACCGGCGTGTCGGCGCGCGCGTACACCCTTGTCGCGATCACGCCGGCCTCGGGCTCACCCCAATAGCTGCCGGGAATCGGTGCGCCGTTTGCCACCGGCACCAGTTCCAGGCCGTGTCGTGCGAGCAGCGCGGCAGGCGCGGTGAAGCCGATGTCGGCGAGGCGCAAGACGTCGTCGGATGCGGAAATCATGGGGACATACGGCTCTCGGCAACGCGTGCGTTGTCGTGGTGGCGGAATTTCAATCCCGGAAACCGGCGCCGCCCGACCTCACGCCCTGCCCGCCGCCTGCAGGCGCTGTCGGGCGTCCTCGGGCAGCCCCCGTGATGCAAGCCACGGCAGGCCGGGAAGGCCGTCGGGGTATGCCTCCCGAACGAATGGATAGCTGCACAGTTCCTTCACGAGCAGGCTGACCCTGCGGCCGGATTCCGGCATCACCTGCTGGCCCGCTTCGTGGAACCCGAAGGTGCCGTGGAACAGCACCGACACGTCGTCGCGGGGCTCCAGAAACACTTCACATGCCAGGCTGGGCGAGCGTACTTCGGCATAGCTTTGCACGTCGCTGTAAAGCAGACGCCCCAGGCCATGGCCGCGGTGCAGGTCGCCGATCACGACACGATCGATATACACGAACTGTCCGCAATGCTCACGAAACCACCGGAAGTTGGAGCTGTCGTGCGGTGTCACATCGCGCAACGCGACCAGGAATCCGGCCAGATGGCCGCCCACCTCGGCGACGCGGAAATAATCGGCATGCTGGTAAAGACCGTCCAGTTGCTCACCGTCCATCGGAAGAATCGACGGGCCTGCGGTATTGTTCAGCCCCATCACGGCGGCAAGATCGCTTGCGCGGACGTCGCGCAGCGCCAAATGCGGCGTGGCTGTCATCGTGTGCGGGATTTCCGGGTGCGGACTGGTGCGATGGCTGTCCATGGCCAGACATTATCGCATGCATCGGACCTCGGGTCCGGTGTCGCTGCCTTGTTTCTTCAGCCTGTTGCCCGTACGGCGGCCAGTCGGCCGCGGCTGGGTTATGATCGCGGAATGCAGCGCCCGTCCTTCAGTCCGATTTCCCTGCTGCGCTACGCGGGCTTGATCACGTATGCCTGCGTGGGCGTGCCTCTGATCCAGCGCAGCTGGATGCTGGACAGTCTTCCGGAGCCACACGACCCCGTGCATG
This sequence comes from Rhodanobacteraceae bacterium, assembly GCA_036279455.1. Lineage (GTDB taxonomy): Bacteria > Pseudomonadota > Gammaproteobacteria > Xanthomonadales > Rhodanobacteraceae > 66-474. The sequence goes on from DASUJD010000080.1 coordinate 6,781, forward strand.
CCGCGCGCGCGCTGCATGCACAAAATCATACCGACATCCTGCTGTGGGCGGTCAGTTACGTGATTTACGGCGTCATGTACTGGTTGCTGACAGGCAATCTCGGCTCACGCCGGTATTGGGGCGCCAAGTTGTTGGGGTTGCTGGTGCTGACCAGCGCCGCGTTGGCGATCAACTGGTTCAGCGTGAGTGGCTTGGGCGCATTGCTGTTGATGGTGACGGCCATGGTGTTGCCGTGGTTGCTGCCGCTGCCCTCGGCGATCACATGGTTGATCCTGCAGAATGCCGCGAGCATCCCGGTGTTTGTGATGTTTCCGCCGTTTCATTCCTACACTTTGGGCAAGGCGGCGTTGCAGGCGGTGTTGTACATCGGCTTCTCGGTGATCGTATTCATCGCCTCCGAGGTCGCGCGCCAGCAAGCGGATGCGCGCGAGGAACAACGCCGGTTGAACTCGGAGCTGCGCGCGACCCGCGCCTTGCTGGCCGAATCCAGCCGCATTTCCGAACGCATGCGCATCGCGCGCGATCTGCACGATCTGGTCGGCCATCACCTCACCGCGCTCAGCCTGAACCTCGAAGTTGCGGGGCACCTGGTCGAGAACTCGGCCGCGTCCGATCACGTGGTACGGGCTCGTTCGACCGCCAAGCAGTTGTTGACGGACGTGCGCGAAGTGGTCAGCGAGTTGCGCGACGACGAGGGCATCCAGCTCACCGACGCGCTGCGAGACTTGACCGAAGGCGTGCCGGGGCTGACGGTACATCTTGAGCTGCCGCCGCGTTTCGCAGTCAGCGACTCGCGGCGCGCCCAGGTACTGCTGCGTTGTACCCAGGAAATCATCACCAATGCCGTGCGGCACGCGCGCGCGCGCCACCTGTGGCTGCGTTTCGAGGAGGGGGCAGGCGAGATGCTGGTGCTGAAGGCCCACGACGACGGCTGCGGCGCGGTTTCCGTGAAACCTGGCAACGGTCTCACGGGCATGCGCGAGCGGCTGTCTGAAGTCGGGGGACAGTTGGCAATTGAAACGCAGCGCAATCAAGGGTTTGCGCTCGAAGCCTCATTGCCCGCGGAACAGGCTTCCTGAGGGTAGACGGGGTGACTGGTGGCTTGCCGAAGGGCGGACGCGCCAATTCGTCATGAGAGGGTGGACTGATCAATGATTTCCGTGTGTCTCGTGGATGACCAGACCCTGGTTCGGCAGGGAATCCGTTCGTTGCTGGAGCTGTCGTCCGAAATCCAGGTGGTGGCTGAATGCCAGGATGGCGCTTCGGCGCTGGAGACGATTCCCAAGACCAGACCGGACGTGGTGCTGCTGGACATGCGCATGCCCGGCAAGAGCGGACTGGACGTGCTGAACACGTTTGCGGCACAGGGTGCGGTTCCGCCGACCATCATCCTGACCACCTTCGATGACGATCAGCTGGTATTGGCGGGGTTGAAGGCCGGCGCACGCGGTTACCTGCTGAAGGATGTTTCGCTGGAGCAATTGGTCGACGCCGTCAAGACGGTCGCCGGCGGCGGTTCGCTGATCGCGCCTGTAGTCACCCAGCGTCTGCTGGCGGGCGTGGGGCGCATCCACAACCAGTTCACCAGCCTCGGCCAGCCCGACCCGCTGACGGACCGGGAGACCGAAATCCTGCGTTTGATGTCCGGGGGCTACAGCAACAAGGAGATCGCCAACTCACTGAAGGTTGCCGAGGGTACCGTCAAGAATCATGTCTCCAACATCCTTTCCAAGCTGGGCGTGCGCGATCGTACACGCGCCGTGTTGAAGGCCCTGGAGCTTGGAATCGTCTAGGCATCCCTGCGGGGCATGGCGCACGCGCCGTGAAGCCGCTAACATCCGCGTTTCTGCGTTGCGACGCGGTACGCCACCAGAAGCCCGGTCGGCCGCCACGTGCCGACGATACGAACAAGCCATCCGGAGATTCCTGGCATGACCCGTGTGCTCGAATTCGTTGTTGCCCTGATCATCGTTTTCATTCTGGCCGTGATCGTGGGTTTGTTCCTGCCCAGCCATGCGCATATCCAGCGCTCGATCGAAATCAGCCACAATCCCCGGCAAATCTACGACGTCCTGAACAACTTCGGGCGTTTCCAGGACTACGTCGGCGGCGAGTTGCAACTTCAGGATCCGCAGGTGAAGTTCACGCAGTCCGGTCCTGCCTACGGTCCCGGTGCGACCATCAGTTGGGCCGGAAACGGTACCAGTCTCGGCGACGGCAAGCTGGTCAACAAGTCGGGCAACATCGACATCTCCAATACCAGCACGGTTGCCTGGACGATCACCAACGACTGGCGCGGCGAGAACAAGACATTCACACTGCAGGTCACGCCGCGTGCGGACCAGCGCGTCAGCAAACTCACATGGGGGTATGACGTCGATTACGGATGGAACCTGATTGACCGCTATTCGCAATTGTGGATCCACGGCGCCCCTGCCACGATGATCCAGTACGGGCTCGACTCGTTGCAGAACATGATGGCGGGCATTCCCAATGTCGATTACAGCAAGGTCGAGCCGGGCCTGTACCGCACCAACGCCACTCCGGTGCTGCTGGTTTCGACCAAGGCCACGCGCACCCTCGACGACATCGATACCGCCAAGGACGCGGCGCTGAAACAAATCGAAGCCGTGATGGACAAGCTGGGTGTCAAGGCTGCGGGCCCGACCACGACCGTCACGACCAATTGGGGTGATACCACCTACACCTTCGATCTGGCTGTGCCGATCGACGCCACCACGCTTACCATCGACGGCAAGCAGCACGACCTGACCCAATTGCCGCCAGCGCCCACGCCCGAGGAGCTTTCAGCAAAACCGGCTTCCTCGGCCAGCGCCGCAAAGGCATCCAGTGCCGCTTCATCGTCCAGCGCGGCGAAGGCGTCGAGCGCCGCGTCCGCATCCACTGCTGCCTCGAGCTCCAGTGCAGGACAGCCAGCTTCGGGCTCGTCCGCGGGCGCCGCCGGAAAGAAGCCGATACCGGGCAACCTCGACGAGAAAAACCAGCTGATCGTCAACGCCGATGTACGCGCGAGGATGGTGCCGGCGCACGAGGTACTTGAAGCTACCTGGACCGGTGAGGCTGGCGTGCCGCTTGTGCGGCTGGCGTTGAAGGCCTACGCAGGCACCCACGGCTACCAGTTCGACGAGAACGCCAACCGCCTGTATGACCAGTTGGCATCCCCGCCAGGTACGGCGGATTCCGACCAGGTCTACCGGGTGTTCCTGCCTGTCCAGGGCGCCCCGGCGCAAACGCCCGATCAGATATCCGGGCGTACCAAGCCGCTGTCGGCGCTGGATCCGTCGCTCTGGTCCGGAAACGCGAAGCCTGCCGAAACGAAAAAAGCCGCATCCGGAAGGAAGAAAAAGACGAAGCCGCAGGCGAGGAAGCGTCACCACCGCCGGTAAGCGCGCGGATCAGGCAAAAGACGAAGGCCCGCCAAGTGCGGGCCTTCTGCATGGTGTGCAGGTTGAAAAAGCGCAGGGCGGCACTTTTTCACCATCCTGTTAGAGTCTGCGCACGCCTTTGCGCGATTCTCCGGCGATGATAGAAACCGAACACTTGGGCAAACGCTACGGCAAGTTTGATGCGGTAGCCGATCTGACACTGAAAGTATCACCGGGTCAGGTGCTGGCGCTGCTGGGCCCGAACGGCGCCGGCAAGACCACCACGATGCGCATGATCGCGGGCTTCCTGGCGCCGGACTCGGGCAGGGTGCGCGTGTGCGGACACGATGTCGTCAGGCAACCACTCAAGGCCCGGCGCGCGCTGGGCTACCTGCCGGAAGGCGCGCCGAGTTACGGAGAACTTTCGGTGTCGGAGTTTCTTGCCTTTGCGGCGCGGGTACGTGGCCTTGCCGGTACCGCCGGGCGGCGTCGGCTCGACGAGATGATCGAGCGCCTGCAATTGCAGCCGGTGCTGGCGCAGAGCATCGAGACGCTTTCCAAGGGTTATCGGCGTCGCGTGTGCCTGGCCCAGGCGATGCTGCACGATCCGCCCGCGCTGATTCTCGACGAGCCCACCGACGGGCTCGACCCGAACCAGCAGCGCGAGGTGCACGCGCTGATCCGCGGCATGTCGCGCGATCGCGCGATCATCGTGTCCACGCATGCCCTCGGCGAAGTGCGCGCAGCCTGCAACCGGGTGGCGATCCTGGTGCGCGGCCATCTGTGTATCGAGGGAACGCCCGCCGAACTGGAGCGGCGTTCACGTTATCACCATGCGGTCAGTTTTCGTGCACCTGCCAGCGCGCTCGCAAGAGAGTTGCTGGGCCGTTTGCCCGAAGTGGACAGCGTGGAGATCGATCCGGTGGATGCCCGGGTCACGGTATTTCCGCGCGAGGGCCAGCGGATTTTCCATGCGGTGGTGAAGTTGCTGGACGAGCAGCGCGTGCGCGTGGACGAATTGCAGCTTGAGCGCGGTCGACTCGAGGACGTATTCCGGCAAGTCACCGGTAATGACGACATGGCACGCGCTGCATGAGAAGCCGGAATTGTCCGCAAATGAATGCGAATCAACACAAATGATTTCCAACCGGGTGGCTCTGGATTGCATTCGCGTTGTTTGCGTCCGTTCGCGGATGAATCGCGCTTCTGCGCTCCCGTCACGTGCAGCAACGGCAGGCACGATCGCATGCCCGGCGTGACTCCAGGCGCGGCGACGCAGTTGCGTGGCATGGCTTTCAGCGGCGTGTTCCTGCGCGAGTTGCGGGGTTATCTGATCACGCCGGTGGCGTGGCTGTTCAGCGTGATTTTCCTGTTGTTCGCGGGCGCGTTGACGTTTTATCTGGGTGCATTCTTCGAGCGCGGCCAGGCTGACCTCGACCCGTTCTTCCAGTTCCATCCGTGGCTGTATCTGGTGCTGGTGCCCGCGCTGGCCATGCGGCTGTGGGCAGAGGAACGTCGCAGCGGCACGCTGGAATTGCTGATGACGTTGCCGATCGGGGTGTGGCAGGCGGTGCTCGCCAAGTTCCTCGCGGCATGGGTTTACGTGGGTTGCGCGTTGGCGCTGACGTTTCCGATGTGGCTTACGGTGAATTATCTGGGCCAACCGGACAACGGCATCATCCTGGCCGGCTACATCGGCAGTTTCCTGATGGCGGGCGCGTTTCTCGCGATCAGCGAATGCCTGTCGGCGTTGACGCGCAGCCAGGTCGTCGCCTTCATCCTCGCGCTTGCCGTGTGCTTTCTGTTCCTGATGGCCGGCGATCCGCTGGTGCAGCAACCACTGCTGGCGCTGGGCTCCGAGCGTGTGGCAGACGCGTTGTCCGACTTGAGTCTGCTGGCGCACTTCCAGGCCATATCGCGCGGCGTGCTCGACCTGGGAGATATCGCCTACTTCGTGCTGACGATCGTATTCTGGTTGCTTGCCAATGCGCTGATCCTCGACGCGGAGCGCCGCGGATGAGGCTGCGCAGGTGGTTCGGGCTGTGGCTGACGCTGCCGATTCTGGCGGCGCTGTATGTGCTGCTTGTGCTGGGCGCAACGCGCCGGCTCGACGCGGTGCGTGTGGACCTGACCCGGGATCACCTGTACACGCTTTCGCCCGGCACGCTCGACATCCTCGGCCGCCTGCAGCAGCCGCTGGATCTGACGCTGTATTTTTCCGACCGTGCAAGCCACAGCCTGCCGCAGTTGCGCGCCTACCACCAGCGCGTGGCGAACATGCTGGAGGAAATCATCAGGCATTCGCACGGACGCGTGCACCTGACCCGGATCGACCCGCAGCCGTTTTCGGAAGACGAAGACCGTGCAACGGCGGCAGGCCTGACGTCGGTGCGTGGACAAGGCGGCGGGGCGATTTTTTTCGGCCTTGTCGGGCGCAACGTGGGCAACGGGCGCAGCGCATCCATCCCGTTCTTCCTGTTGGCGAAGGAACGCTTCCTCGAATACGACATCACGAAATTGCTTTACGAGTTGAGCATCACCGACAAGCCGCGCGTGGCGATCTACAGTGGCTTGCCGATCTGGGGCGGCGCCAATGCCGACGGCAGCACGACGCCCGCGTGGACGGTGCTGCAACAGGCGCGCCAACTGTTTGCCGTGCAGCGGCTGGATGCGACTTCACTGGCAAAGGTCGGGACCGATACCCGTGTGCTGGTACTGATCCAGCCGACAGGATTGTCCGGGGCCGATGTGAAAGCCGTCGCCCGTTACGTGCAGCACGGCGGGCATCTGCTGGTGTTCGTCGATCCGGATTCCGAAGTGGCCGGCGGCGAAGCTTCGGGCCTTTCGGTATTGTTTCGTGCGTGGGGCGTCACGTTTGATACCCGGCGCGTGCTGCTGGATCGATCACGCGCGTTGAGCGTGCAATCGCCGCTCACGGACGCCGCCGAGCGCGATCCGGCCGTACTGGGCCTGACTGGCGATGAATTCAATCGCCGCGATCCGGTCACCGCGATGCTCAACGTGATCGATGTGTCGTCGACCGGGTATTTCCGGTTGTCGCCGAATGCAACCACCCGGCTCGATCCGCTGATCCAGAGCACCACCGAGGCGATGGCCGTTCCTGCAGAGCGCGTCCGCAATGCGCTTGATCCGGCTATGTTGTACAAAAGCTATCAGCCGGACGCCCAGCACTACGCCATTGCCGTGCGCGTGAGAGGCGCGCTGCCTGATGCCTTCCCTGCCCAAGCGCCCACCGGAAAGTCGGTTCGCAAGCCGGAGGTGATTCTGGTTGGCGACACCGATCTGCTGTCCGATCGATTGTGGGTGCAGCCGGGTGCGTCGCCGAACCAGGCCTTGATGGAGCCGTTTGCCAACAATGGTGATTTCTTTGTCAATGCGGTCGACGATCTTGCCGGTCCCTCGGTCCTGATTGCGATCAGGGGTCGTGCTGTCGCCGAACGCAGATTCACCCGCGTGGATGCACTCCGGCGTCAGGCAGATGAGAAATTCAAGGCCAAGCAGCTTGAGTTGCAGGCCCAGCTGAGTGATACGGAGCAGCACATCACTGAGTTGAAGCAATCCCCGCACGCTGGCAGTCGGGCGGCCCAGAAGGCCGCAGTGAGGCAGTTCATGCAGCGCAAGCTGGCCATACGCAGCGAACTGCGCGCGGTGCAACGCAGTCTCGACGCCGACATCGAGCGGTTGTCGCTGTTGCTGAAGTTCATTGACATTCTTCTTGTTCCGATTCTGGTGGTGCTGACCGGATTGATCTACGGAGCATGGCGCATGCACGCCCGGCGCACGGGTGGAGAATGGCGATGAGCACCATCGCGGAAAAAGTTCACGGACGTTTGCGCTGGCCGGGGGCGGCTGCGGCCGTGGCGGGCGCAAGTGCGGTACTGCTGGGCGCGCTGGGTGCACACGCGCTGCGCCATGATGTTTCCGCGCCGATGCTCGACGTTTGGCAGACGGCGGTGCGTTTCCAGTTCTGGCATGCGTTGGCGCTGGCGGTGTGTGCGCTGGTGCCACGGCGTTCGCACGCGGCGCATCTCGCGGCGATCCTGTTCGCGCTGGGCATCGTGCTGTTCTGTGGCAGCCTGTATGCTCTCGCCCTCGGCGCGCCGGCTGCGGTGGGTGTCGTGACGCCGCTCGGCGGCCTTGCGTTGGTGGTGGGTTGGATCGCGCTCGGAGTTGCCTTGTATCGACAACAGGGGTGAGCCTTGCCTTTCAAGTGGGGTGGGGATGGTGTGTAGTCACTTCATCGGGAAAAATCCAATGACACAAAAAACAATCGCGCGCGGCTTCGACATGCAGGCCGCCGCGGTCCATCTCCAGAAGCGCGACCGCAAGCTGGCGACATGGATGCGCAGGATCGGACCGCTCGAACGCGATTTTTCCGTCCGGTTCGACCCGGTCGATGCGCTGGCGCATTCGATCCTGTACCAGCAACTTTCCGGCAAGGCCGCGGCGACGATCGCGGGCAGGGTGGAGGCGCTGATGCCGCGCGGGCGCCGGATCACCGCGCGAGGCCTCGACACTGTCGATGACACGGCATTGCGCGCTGCGGGCGTGTCGCGCAACAAGATCGCGGCGTTGCGCGATCTCGCCGAGAAATCGCACGCGCGGATCGTGCCGACGTCGGCACAACTCGCGCGAATGCCGGATCAGGATCTGATCGATCACTTGATCCAGGTGCGCGGCATTGGACGCTGGACGGTGGAAATGCTGCTGATGTTCCGGCTGGGGCGCCCGGATGTGTTGCCGGTGCACGATCTCGGCATCCGCAAGGGCACGCAAATCGTGCATCGCTTTCCGGAGATGCCGGCGCCGCTGGCGCTTGCCGAATTCGGCGAACGCTGGGGACCGTTCCGCACCTTGGCGAGTTTCTACCTGTGGCGGGTCGTGGAAGCCGCCAATCCGCCGAAGACCGGCGCCAAGCCGGTGAAGCGCTCACAGGATTGACCGGGTTTTCCGGTGGCATTGCGCGCGTAGTGCGGGTTCACTAAAGTCGCGATGGGGACGACGGTTGCAAAGGGGGTGTCGAGTGTTCTGCATTCGTTGTGGAAACGCAGTGGACGATGGAGCAGCGTTTTGTGCGTCGTGCGGCGAAAGGATCGACCGCGAAGTTGGGCTCTCCGGCACGCAGCCACAGCCGGACACCGCAGAAAATCCGGCGGCTGCGCTCTCGGAATTCCATGGTGAAAGTTTGCGCACGGCTCGCGTCGACCGCGAGTTGCCGGCAAGCGTCAACGATCCGGTTCTGCATGCGGGCTTCTGGCGTCGCGTCGCCGCCTACGTGCTTGACGCCCTGCTGTTGATGGTGGTCGGTTTCGTCGTCGGCATTGTGTTCGGCGTGGTCGAGTTCCTCGTGATTCACAAAACCAGCCGCGCCGCGGGTTACGCGCTTGGCATCGTGGTTGCGTGGCAGTATTTCGCGTGGTTTGAATCGTCCGCCAAACAGGCGACGCCAGGCAAACTTGCGCTGGGTCTCTGCGTCACCGACATGCGAGGCGCCAGGATCGGATTCTGGCGTGCAACCGGTCGCTATTTCGGAAAATTCATTTCCATATTGATCCTGTTCGTTGGTTTCATGATGGCAGGCTGGACCCGGCGCAAGCAGGCATTGCATGACATGATGGCCGGGTGTTGCGTGGTGCGGCGGGAGGGCCTGGAGCGGTTCGAGCGAGGCGAGGCCTTTGTACCCGGTGTGCGCGCATCCGGCATGCCGGTTTGGGCAATCGCATTGATCGTCGTGTTCGGTGGCCTGTTCCTGATGGTGCCGATTCTGGCTGCCATCAGCATCCCCGCTTACCAGAACTACCTGGTGCGTTCGCAGGTGAACGAAGGCATGGTTCTTGCGACTGGCGCCAAGGCGGGGATCGCAGAGTATTTTTCACGCTACGGTCGATTCCCGGGCAGCAACGCCGATGCCGGGGTGGCTTCGCCTGCATCCATTACCAGCGAGTATGTATCCAGCGTCCGCGTCGGTGTGCTCGATGCGCAACATGGAATGGTCGTGGTGGGCTTTTCGGACAATGCGCCGCAGCGCTCGGATGCGGCACTGGACGGGAAGTACCTGGTACTTGTTGCCCATGCAGGTTTGGGTGGGACGCTCGACTGGAAGTGCGTCAGCAATGTTCCGGCCAAGGATTTGATATCGACGTGCAGGCACCTGCCGGACCGCTAGTTGCCGGACATGCGTCCGGCGCCATGGATGGCTAATGCGAGGTAGTGCGGGCATGCCAGCACCAATGCCAGGGCTCGTAGGCGATGCCATGGCGGTTGTCGCGCGGATAGGACAGCGTGAAGCCGAAGTGCATGGCGTTGCGCACGAGCCACGCATATGCGGGTGACCGCTCGAATTCTTCTTCCAGCGTGGCGAACCCCGGCGTGGTGAAATCCACGCAGCGTCCGCTGTGGTGTTCGCTGTAGACCGGTGCGGCGCTGACGCGCAGGATTTCATTGATCGATTGTCCGTGCGCGAGCTTGCGTTCCACGATGCCGAGTTGGTATTCGATCGAACGGAATGCCGAGACGATTTGCAGCGTCACGCCGCCGCGAATCGCCGCGGCACGCATGCCCGCCAGTGCACGCGCCGCACGCGGCTGCAGCCACTGCGTGCGGCCGTGGATGTCGCCACCGATCGAAACGAGATGCAGAGGTTCGCGCTGCCGGCGCAAATGGCGGACGCGTCCGTAATCGTCCGGTACACCCAGCGTATGCGCGCGCTTCATCAATGCTTGCCGTTGCGCCATGTCGCGGCAGCGCCGCGGCGGCAATGCGGCCGCGGGTTCAGCCACTGGACGCTGGCGCCGGGGCAGGCGTAGCGGGGCCGGGGCGCAGGGAAAAACCCGCGATCTTGCCGTCCGCGTCACACGCGATCTGCGCGTCGATGTCGCCTTTCCCGAAGTGCATCGGCACAACCACGATGACATGACCCCGGTACAACAGGTTCTGCGGGGTGCCGCGACCCAGCAATTTGCCCATCTTGCCGCCGACTCCTTTCCAGGTCTCGCCCAGCATGTCGGCATTCAAGTTGGCACGCATCTTCGAGTCGAAATCCGACGTGGCTGCCTTGTCCTCGCCCTTTTCGAGATTGTCGATCAAGTTGTCGACGGCAAGCAGGCAGGCTTCGATGCGCGCGGCATTTGCCTGCCCGGTTGTCGCATTGGCGTAGGCGCTGATGGCCGGGTGCGCGCGGGCGCCGGTCAGCGGGTGTTGACCGGCTGCGAGCTGCAATGCGGGGAGAGCGACCAACAGCGCGAAAACCAGGTTGCGGTACATGAGGTTGCCCTTCTGAAGCGGTGTCACCGTATCACGCCGGTCGTTTGAGATAGAACACCGGCGTCGGCACGCCATAGCCTTCGACGACGCTAACCAGTTCCCAGCCTTCGCGGCCCAACTGATTGAGCTGTTCCGACACTTCGTCGGGATCGGGATGCAGCTTGAAAAACGTCGCGGATTTGAACCTGAAAACCTTGTACGTCCAGCGGCTATCGGAGGTCATGATGGTTGTCCTTTCACTTTGAAGGTGGATGGGGCGGCTTGCCGGCGTCGGCCTTGAGCCGCCCCGCCTTGCGCAGCGCATCGCGCAACACGTATTCGATCTGTGCGTTGAGCGAGCGCAATTCGTCGTTCGACCAGCGCTGCATCGCATCCAGCACGGAGGCGTTGATGCGCAACGGGTAGGCCTTTCGGTCGGTCATTCGAGTGTAGGGCGGGCATGGCCCGCCGCCTTGACGGCGCGGCGGACGATGTCCGCCCTACGGATGCTTGACGGGCACATTTGCGATCAACCGCTGTACAGCGTTCCAGTGTTGAGCACCGGCTGCGTGCCACGTTCGCCGCACAGCACCACCAGCAGGTTGGAGACCATTGCGGCTTTGCGTTCCTCGTCGAGCTGCACGATGTTGTGCTCGTTCAAATGCGCCAGCGCCATTTCGACCATGCTGACCGCGCCTTCGACGATTTTCGTGCGGGCGGCGATGATCGCGCCGGCCTGCTGGCGTTGCAGCATGGCCTGTGCGATTTCGGCTGCGTAGGCGAGGTGGCTGATGCGTGCTTCCAGCACTTTCACGCCGGCCTTGCCGAGGCGTTCCTGGATCTGTTCGCACAGATGTGCGGTGATCTCGTCGCCATGGCTGCGCAGGGAAGGCTTGCCGTCCTCATGCGAATCGTAGGGGTAGCTTTGCGCCATTTGCCGCAACGCCGATTCGCTCTGGATGTGCACGTAGTTTTCGTAATCGTCCACCTGGAACACGGCCTCGGCGGTATCCACCACCTGCCACACGATCACGGATGCGATTTCGATGGGATTGCCGTCGGCGTCGTTCACCTTGAGCTTGGACGATTCGAAGTTGCGTACGCGCAGGGACACTGCACGCCTGCTGTAGAACGGATTGGTCCAGCGCAGTCCGGTTTCGCGTGCGGTGCCGGCGTAGCGGCCGAACAACAGCATCACCATGCCCTGGTTGGGCTGCACCTGGAAAAAGCCCTTGCACAGGAACGCGACGATTGCGAATACCACCACTGCCACGGCGACGGCAGCGATGACACTGTGCGAAGCGCCGTAGATGAACAGTACGATGCAGCCGAGGAACAACAAGACGTACAGCCCGGCGAGGGGAATGCCGGACAGCGAGGAAGCCCTGGTTTCGTTCATGGAAGTCTCCGGTTGTGTTGGGCGAAAGATATCATAATGATATCGTTTTGCAAGAGACGGCAAAAGTAGGCGCGGCGGCCCGAGGCGCAGCGACATGCGAGGGTCCGTTCACGCGCGGACAGCGAAAAGCACACCCTGTATAACAGATAATCAATGACTTGCCACATGTTCCGCAGATGCATTCGAACCTGTGGATGGCGTGGTGAGTGATTGCCGGCGCGGTGCCGGCGCAAGCGCAAGCGACGACGCGCTGGCTTGTCTGCGGAGCTGCCCCGGAGCAATCAGCAGGCTGGTGGAGACGTGATGGCGCGGCCGTTGGAGCGGGCGACACGCTCCGCCGGCGGGACCTTGTCCCGAGGATGGCGTCAGGACTTTTTCGCGGAAGCGGTCGGTCTGCGCACGGTTTCCTGTGACGACACCGCGTGCCAATGCCCGTCGATGCGGGCGAACACGTCGGTGAAGGCTATTTCGACGGTTCTGCCCGTGCTCCGGGTCTGCACCTGGTTGATGCCGGTGGCGACGGCGGCATTGCCCCATACCCGTACGTCCAGCTGGGTGATGCGCTGCGTGCTGTTGCGTGGTTTGCCGATTGCCGCCAGCAGCGCCACCTTGTTGCGGGGGTGTCCCTGCCAGTCGAGGTCCCGATAATCGTCGGCCAGGATCGTTGCAAGGTCGTCGCGATTGCCGCCGGCAATGTCCGCGATCCAGCGTTGCTCAAGTCTGGTGACCGCGGCCCCGTCGGCAGCGGCTTGCGGCGGCGGGGCGGCGACCGTCGTTGTCGGCAGGAGCATAAGCCAGGCAAGCCCGACGAAGCGGTCCCTCGTGCTCATTGCGCAATTTTTCCCGGTCGGGCGATGGGTCGCCAGCCATCCGGACCGAGGATTTGCAGTCCATCGAAACGCGCCTTGTAGCCCATCTTGGGATGGTTTGCGATCCAGTAGCCGAGGTACAGGTGCGGCAAGTTGCGCGCGCGTGCCAGTTCGACCTGGCGCAGGATCGCATAGGTGCCGAGGCCGCGCGTGGGCAGCGTCGGGTCGAAGAACGTATACACCGCAGACAGGCCGGTGGCGCAGACATCGGTGACAGCCACCGCGACCAGCCGCGAGTCGAGGCGGAACTCCAGAAACAAGGTGGGGCTCCACGGCGCCGCAAGGAAGTGCGAGAAATCTTCGTCGCTGGCCTCGTCCATCCCGCCGCCGGGGTGGCGGGCGTGCAGGTAGCGCGCGTACAGATCCTGGCGTTCATCGGTGAGGCCGGGCGCGCATTCCGCGAGACAGATATCACGGTTGCGGGCGGCGCATCGTCGCTGGCTGCGATCAGGCACAAACGTCGCGACATCGATCCTGCACGGTTCGCAGGCGTGGCAATTCTGGCAGTGCGGGTGATACACGTGCCCACCGGCACGGCGGAACCCGCGCGCCAGTGACAACGCGTACAGTTTGGGAAGGTTCGGCGCCGCCGGGTCGAGGACCAGGTTTTGCGCGGTACGCCCGCGAAAATAACCGCAGGCATGCGGCAGGGTCTGGAACAGGCGTACGCGCTCACTGCGAAAAGTCATTGGGGGATGCCCTGGTCCATTACCAGGCCGAAATCAGCTGTGCTGCATAAATGGCGATGGCGATGGCAACGGCGACCAGCACCGCGGTGCGCACGCGGGAGGCGATACGGGTGGGGCTGCGCCCGCCATTTTTCTGGAAGCGGTACGTGGCCAGTTCCTCGGCGTAACGCGTGACCGGCTCGATGCCTATATCGTGCATCAACTGGCGCGCGCGGGTGTGGTCCTTCGCGTGGGTAACCCATACCGCCGGCCAGTTGTCGCTGTGGCCGAGCCGCGCATAGGAAAATCGCGAATAACTGGAGCCGTCATAGACCCGGCGATTGGTGACCCTGGTCGCGATGCCGTGTTCGGCCATCACGGCAACCAGCCGCTCGACGTTTTCGAACCGGGGGGAAGTGTAAATTCGGCGCATGGGGAAAGTTTACGACAGTGGCGCAGGGTTGCAATCTCCACAGCTTACGCTAGCTGGGTTCTCCGCAGCCGCAGCAATCCTTCCTGCGCGGCCGAAGCAACCAGCCTTCCGGAAAGATCGAATATCTGTCCACGCACCAGCCCGCGCGCGCCTTGGGCGGTGGGGCTTTCGCAGGCATACAGCAACCAGTCATCCACACGGAACGGCCGATGGAACCACAATGCGTGATCCAGACTGGCCAGGTGCAGGCCAGGGGTCAGGTATGAAACGCCGTGCGGGAGCAGCGCAGTTCCGATCAGGTGATAATCCGATGCGTAGGCCAGCAGTGCACGATGTTGTGCCGGCGTGGCGTCGATCTTTTGCACGAGCCGGAACCAGATGTGCTGGTAGGGTGGCCGCTTGGCCGGGTGCAACTCGTCGCGCGGCCACACGAAACGGTATTCGAACGGGCCGTCGGTACTGAGCCAGCGTTGCAACTTGGGCGGTAGCTTGTCGAGTTCAATGGAAGGGAGCGCCGCCGCCGGTTCCAGGTCTTCGGGTTTCGGTACATCCGGCATGCCGGCCTGGTGCTCGAAGCCGGACTCATCCACCTGGAACGACACCGCGCAGTTCAGGATGGGTTGGCCGTGCTGGATGGCTTCGACCCGCCGCACGGAAAAACTGTGCCCGTCACGCGCGCGGTTGACGCGGTACACGATTGGCGCGTCGACATCACCCGCGCGCAGGAAGTACCCGTGCAGCGAGTGTGCGGCACGCGCCGGATCGACGGTTTGTTGCGCCGCCGACAGCGCCTGCCCGAGGACCTGCCCACCGAACACGTAGCGGGTGCCGATGTCGCGGCTCTGGCCACGGAACAGATTGTCTTCCAGCCGCTCCAGTTTCAGAAGTTCGATCAGTTCGGGGACGTGCGGTTGGCTCATGGCGGACGCTGCGGACGCGAAAAGACGCAGAATTATACCGGCACTTTTCCAGGCTCCAGCCGTTGCAGTCCGCACGCGGCCAGCACGCGCTGCCATGGGAACAGTGGTCCCGGGTCAAGCTTGCGCCGCACCTTGCGCGCGGCGTCATCGCTGGCGGCAATCAGGTGGACGTCGAGGTCCGCGTGGCCCGCGATGCGCGCGAGATTGGGCAACATGGCGCGAAGCTGCGCGAGCAGCGCAACCAGCGCGCCGATCTGCGGATCGGGGTAGGGCTCTGTCATGGCCTGCGTGCGCGAGTCGAACCAGTCCGGATACCGGCCGGTGTTCACGAGTTCGATCCCGATCGAACGCTCATTGCAGCCGCGCGTGTGATGGGCGATGCGCGCATCGGGTACGTAGCGGAACAGCGTGCCGTCGCGATCGATGTAGTAGTGTCCGCTGTTGCCGGTACCACTCGGGTGGACAATGCGTTCGCCGTATCCGCGTGCCGTCGCCAGATCAGGCAGTTCGGTGCAGTGGATCACGACCAGGTCGATCGCATCGAGTGAGCGCATCCCGAGACGCCCGACGTAGGGCAGCGGCACGTCATGGATGGCAAGGGGCTGTTCCATGCCGGAAGTGTTGCACGAAATGCGATGCAATCGCGGACCGCCTGTTACGCTTTGCCTTGGGCCTGTTAACGCTATGCCACATGGCCGCGCCGTCGGCCGTTTGCCCGCAGGGCAAGGAAGAGCGAGGAAGATGTATGTCGATACTTCGACGAGCGATGACACAGCCATGTGGGCAAACGGCCCTGGCCCGAGGGGTTGCTCCGCAGCGGCCGCCATACGGCGGTGCGTACCTTGACCATGGAACCACCATGGCGCTGCGGTGCGCGCCTTGCCTGGCAACCGCTGCGGAAGCAACGCGGTTCACTTGGCATAGCGTTAACAGGCCCTAGTCCCGAGTCCCGAGTCCCGCCGATGCCCGGTCATGTCATCCTGTCCCACGGTTCCGACAGCGGTCCCGGCGCCACCAAGGTCAGCGCACTCGCGCGGGTCGCCGAATCGACGGGATGGAGCACGTTCAAGCCCGATTACCGCGGGGAAGATGCGCTGGGCCATGCCGATTCGGTGCCGCTGCGGGTGGCGCGTCTGGTCGACGCGATGCGCGATGCAAAGCGCCCGCTGGTGCTGGCGGGTTCCAGCATGGGTGCGTTCGTGTCGGGACTGGCTTCGCGGCAAGCGCGCTGCGACGGTCTGTTCCTGATGGCCTTGCCGATCGAAATTCCGGGTTGTCCGCAACGCTTCGAGGCGGCGCCAGGTGCGCCGGGTCTGCTGGTGCATGGCTGGCGCGATGAACTGTGCCCGGTCGACGCGGCCATCGCCTTTGCGCGCGCGCGCGGCATGCCGACGCTGCTGCTGGACGACGACCATCGCCTTGGCGATCATCTCGCATTGCTGGAACGACAATTCGGACTGTTTCTGCAGACTTTGGTGGCCTGATCCGTGACGGTTTTTTTCGCCACCTGCCCGAAGGGCATCGAGTACCTGCTGCGCGACGAGCTGGCAGGACTTGGCGCGGATGCGCACGAAGCGCTGGCGGGTGTGCGTTTCGAAGGAGGAGCCGGGCATCAGGGATTGGAGCTGGCCTATCGCGCCTGCCTCGAATCCCGGCTTGCCAGCCGCATCCTGCTGCCGTTGGCCGAGTTCAACGCGGCCGACGCGGACGCCTTGTATGCAGGTGTGCGCGTGATCGACTGGAGCGAACACCTTGCACCCGACGCCACGCTGGCGATTGACGCCAGCGGCAGCAGCGGTGCGATCACGCACTCGGGATTCGCGGCGCAGAAGGTGAAGGATGCGATTGCGGATCTGTGCCGCGAGCGTTTCGGCGTGCGCCCGACCATCCGGAATGACCGACCCGATGTGCGGCTCAACCTGCGTCTGCACAAGGGTCGAGCGACACTGTCGCTGGACTTGTCCGGGGAGCCGTTGCATCGACGCGGCTGGCGACGCGAGCAAGGGGCAGCGCCGCTCAAGGAAAATCTCGCTTGCGCGATGCTGCTGCGCGCAGACTGGCCAGGCCTTTACGCAGAGGGCGGGGCGCTGGTGGATCCCATGTGCGGCTCCGGCACCTTGCTGATCGAGGCGGCATGGATGGCGGCCGGGGTCGCGCCGGCATTGCAGCGTGATTATTTCGGATTTCTAGGTTGGCGCGGCCACGATGCCGCGCTGTGGCAACACCTGCGCGATACGGCGCAGGAACGCGCACTGGAAGGTTTGCGCGGATTGCGTGCGTGCTTCTTCGGCAGCGACAGCGATCCGCGCATGCTCGCGATCGCCACCCACAACCTGCAATCCGCCGGCGTCGCAGGTTTCGTGATGCTGGACAAACGGTCGGCCGGGTACCTCGACCCGCCGCGGGATTTCGCGTCAGGCCTGGTAATCACCAATCCGCCCTACGGCGAACGCGTCGGCGACCCCGCGACGCTGCCTGCGCTTTACGGGGAGCTGGGCGGGCGGTTGCGCGCGGGCTTCGCAGGTTGGCGCGCGGCGGTGTTGACGGGCAAACCCGAACTCGAGCATGCACTCGGTTTGCGCGCCGACAAGCATTACGTTTTGTACAACGGCGCTATCGAATGCCGGCTGGCGCTGTTCGATATCCACGCACGCACGGGCACCGGCGAAGCCCCCGTGCTGTCGGCGGGGGCGGAAATGGTCGCCAATCGCATTCGCAAGAATTTGCGCCACTTGCGCAAGGAATTTTCGCGCCAGGGCGTCGATTGTTTCCGCGTTTACGATGCGGACCTGCCGGAGTACGCGGCTGCCATCGATGTGTATCGCGGCTGGCCGGAAGATGCGTCCGGCATTGGCGAAGACGCGGCCGCGCAAACCTGGCTGCACGTGCAGGAATACGCGCCACCCGCGACGATCGATGCCGGCGCCGCGCAAGCACGCTGGCGCGACCTGCAACGCGCAGCCCGGGTGGCGCTCGATGTTCCGCGCGAGCGGCTGGTGACCAAGACCCGCGTGCGCGGCAAGGGTGGTGCGAAATACGGTCGCATTGCGGAGCGTGATGAATTTCTGGTGGTGGAAGAGGGCGGTCTGCGGTTCCTCGTGAATCTGCGCGATCGTCTGGACACCGGACTTTTCCTGGATCACCGGCTGGTGCGCGCGCGCCTGCGCTCGCTGGCTCGCGATCGCGACGTGCTCAACCTGTTCGCCTATACCGGTGCGGCCAGCGTATATGCCGCGGCCGGCGGCGCGCGCAGCACCACCAGCGTCGACCTGTCGCAGGGCTATCTCGAATGGGCGTCGCGCAACCTTGTGCTCAACGGATTCGGCAGCAGTGCCCACGTATTGGCACGTGGCGATGCCGTCAGGTTTCTTGCCGAAAGCCGGACGCGTTACGGCTTGATCTACGTCGATCCACCCACGTTTTCCAATTCCAGGCGTGCGGGCGACTTCGACGTGCAGCGCGACCACGTCGAATTGCTGGAAGCTTGTGGCCGGCATTTGCCGGACGACGGCGTGATCGTGTTCTCCAACAACTTCAGGCGCTTCACGCTGGCCACGGAAGTGCTTGCAAGGACTTTCACGATCGAGGATGTCGGTCGCGCCAGCATCCCCGCGGATTTCGCGCGCAGGCCGCGCATTCATGGCTGCTGGCTGTTGCGACCGAAAAAAGTGCGCGGTTGAAGTTTTGTCCCTTGAGTCAAGTGGGGCGATCGATGTGTTCGCGCAGCGACGCATCGATGGGGTTTCCAAATGTTCCGCAGGAACATTTCAGTGTCGATTCAGTGCCGAAGCGCAAACATGCCCATCAGTGGAAATGGGAGACATGCCATGAGAATTGGTGGATTCGCTCGTCGCGCGGGACTCGCCGTTGCCGTGCTTGCAGCCTCGTTCTGGTTCGTGCCGAGCGCATTTGCGCAAACGCGCGTGCATGTCGGCGTCGGCATTTCCGTTCCGGGGATCACGATCGGCGCCGGCAACTGCTGGCGTTGCGGGTACTGGGCCGCACCCCGGGTGTACTACCAGCCGGTGTATGCGCCGCCGGTGTACTACGCACCGGGCCGGGTGTATTACAGGTATGGCTACTACCCGCCACACTACCGGTATTACTACCAGCGGGGTCGTTATCACCGCCGTGACTGGCGCCATCATCGCGGCCATTACCGCCATGAAAATCGGCATGACCATCATGGCAGTCGGCGCCATCACGGCCACGGTTGATGGCGCAGCGTCGGATGATCGGAACGGATTGGCTGATTTGACGAGAGGGATGTGTTACAACAGCTGGTAAATGAATCCGTTATCCGATCAGACTTTCAGTCCACCTCAAGGCGGCGAGGCCGCCATTGATCTGCATTCGATCCGCACCTTCCTGCGACAGTGGGTGCGTGATCCGGTCAAAATGGCGTCGGTCACGCCTTCGGGGCGTCAATTGGCGCGATTGATGGTCGGGCAGTTGCCGCCTGACTGTTCACGCGTCGTGGAGCTGGGTGCGGGTACGGGTGTGTTTACCCGCGCCCTGCTCGATGCCGGCGTTGCACCATCGCAACTGCTGGTGGTCGAAATCAATCCCGATCTCGCGAAGTTCCTGTGTAATCGATTTCCTGATGTTGCGGTTGTGTGCGAGGATGCCCGCCACCTGGGCTCTCTCGCGCAGAAGCACGGATTGCTTGCCGGTGACAGGCCGGACGCGATCGTGAGCGGGCTCGGAATGTTGTCGATGAGCGGCAAATTGCGCTGCGAGATCCTGAGCGCAGCGTTCGCGGCGCTGGGCGAGGGCGGCCGCTTCATCCAGTTCACGTACGGGCCCGGCAGCCCGGTCCGGCGCAGCGAAAGGGAAGCGTTGGGCCTGCGCATGCGGCGTGCGGGGTTTGCCCCGTGCAACCTGCCGCCAGCCACGGTGTATGTCTATGAGCGGCTGCATTCGCGCGAGATTGCGAGCGTCCGGCAGCCGCGGCACCCCTGAATGCGTCACCCGAGTTTCAGAGAGTAATGCCGCGTGCCGGTTTCACGGGTGTAGCCGAGCGATTCATACAGAGCCTGTGCTGGGGCGTTGTCTTCGGCAGTTTCCAACACCAGATGCAGTGCGCCCGATTCGGTTGCGAAGCTGCGCGCACGGTCCATCAGCGCGCGCGCGACTCCGCGTCGACGGCCTTCGGGCGCCACGAACAGATCATTGAGAATCCAGATCCGGCCCGCCGATACCGATGAAAATGCGGGATAGAGTTGGGTGAAACCCAACGCCGCGCCGCTGACCGGATCGCGCGCGATGAAGATCACCGACTCGTCCCGTTGCAGGCGTTCGCGGAGAAATGCGCGTGCGACGGCGCGGTCGGGGGCTTGCCGGTAAAAAACGCGATAGGCGTCGAACAGTCCGCTCAGGTCGTCCAGGTCATCGAGGCCGGCGCGCGGCGTCGTCAACGAGTCTTGTTGCTCGTGTGTCGGGGTGGACATGCGGGGTATTGAAGTGGGGTTTGCCGCCAATCATGCCAACACAGCACGCGAGCGCGCAAGCACGTCGCGCGCTGCGCCGTCGATGCCGTCAATGTTCGGCTTCCACCCAGTTTGCGTAGTGTGCGCGGCTGATGCTGTTGCGGCCACCACTGGCGTACAGAAAATCACTGTCCAGCGGCGGATACGCGCGTGCTTCGGTCTGGCTGATGTGATTGTCGTGGTTGGTATCGAGCGCGCCAAACGAGGGCGGCGGCCCATATTGCCTGACCTGGGCCGGCATCCCCGCATGCACGGTGACGGTTCCATTTCCGCTTTGCATCGGAAACGTCACGCTGGATTCCGTTCCCTGCTCGAACTGCATCGATTGGCTTGCAGGTGGCTGGCCGGTTGCCGTTTGCCGCTGCGGCACTTGCCGACGGGCAGGCATCGAGGTGGCAGGTTGCTGCGGCGACGACGGCGTGGTGGGTGGGGCAGTTTGCCGTGGCGGTGGGGTTTGCGCCATCGCAACCGCTGCCGCGCCAAACAGCGCGACAATGGCCGCGCCCGCGAGACGATGCGAATGCGTGTTCATGGAAACTCCTTTGCGCCTGGCAGATACCATCGACACATGCATTCGACCGCGCCCGGCCTGTGCGGTTCGTCAAGGTTTCGTGGTGGCGACCTTCGCGATCAGGCGCCATTCAACAAACCCTTCATTCGCCGCGCGGGCGGCCACGGCAGTCAGGCGGCCTTGCTGCGCGCCGACAGCGTTTCCAGCAATTCGCCGGTGATGCGCAGTCGATCGACGGGTTCCGGCAACTCCAGCACGATGCGCAGCTTGTCCTGTCCGTCCAGCTTGTAGATGCGCGGCTGGCGCTGGATCAGCCGGATGATGGTGGCCGGATCGACCTCGGGCTTTTCGCTGAAGGTGACGCGGCCGCCGGCCGCGCCGAGGTCGAGTTTTCTGATGCCGAGTGCGGCGGCGCGCAGCTTCAGTCCGGCAATGGCGAACAGGTTTTTGACGGGCTGCGGCAGCAGGCCGAAGCGGTCGATCATCTCGACCTGAAGCTCGCGAAGGCCCTCGTCGTCGTCGGCGCTTGCAATGCGCTTGTACAAGGTCAGGCGCGCGTGCACGTCGGGCAGGTAGTCGTCGGGGATCAGCGCCGGCATGTGCAATTCGATTTCGGTGTCACGATCGCCACCAAGGTCGAAATCGGGAACCTTGCCGGAACGCAGCGCGTGTACCGCGCGCTCCAGCAATTCGTTGTACAGCGCGAAGCCGATCGCCTCGATCTGGCCCGATTGGGCTTCGCCCAGAAGCTCGCCCGCGCCGCGAATCTCCATGTCGTGCGTGGCCAGCGTGAAACCGGCGCCGAGTTCCTCCAGCGATTCCAGGGCGGCGAGGCGCTTTTCCGCGTCGGCAGTCATCGCCTTGCGGTCTGGCACGATCAGGTAGGCATAGGCGCGATGGTGCGAACGGCCCACCCGCCCGCGCAGCTGGTGCAACTGCGCGAGACCGAAGCGGTCGGCGCGGTCGATCACGATGGTGTTGGCGGTCGGCACGTCGATGCCGGATTCAATGATGGTGGTGCACACCAGCACGTTGAAACGCTGGCGGTGGAAATCCAGCATCGCCTGTTCGAGATCGTGCGCGGACATCTGCCCGTGCGCGACGCGGATGCGCGCGTCAGGAACAAGCTTTTCGAGGTCGTGCGCGGTGCGCTGGATGGTGTCGATCGAATTGTGCAGGAAATACACCTGGCCGCCACGTGCCAGTTCGCGCTGGAAGGCTTCGCGAATCAGCGCGGGTTCGTATTGCGCAACCATGGTCTTGATCGCCATGCGTGCGGCCGGCGGCGTGGCAATGATGGAAAGATCGCGCATGCCGCTCATCGCCATGTTGAGCGTGCGTGGAATCGGTGTCGCGGTAAGGGTGAGCAAATCGACCTCGGCCCGCAACTTTTTCAACTGTTCCTTGTGGCGGACGCCGAAACGGTGTTCTTCGTCCACGATTGCCAATCCGAGGTCCCGGAACTTCACATCGGATTGCAACAGCCTGTGGGTTCCGATCACGATATCGAGCTTGCCGTCGGCAAGGCGCCTGAGTGCGTCATCGGTGTCTTTTTTTGCGCGAAAACGCGACAGCAGTTCCACCGTAACTGGAAAATCGGCCAACCGGTCGCGGAAATTGTCGTAGTGCTGTTGTGCGAGCAGGGTGGTTGGTACCAGCACGGCAACTTGCTTGCCGGCGCTTGCGACCGCGACCGCGGCGCGCAGTGCGACCTCGGTCTTGCCGAAGCCGACGTCCCCGCACACCACACGGTCCATCGGTTGAGGTGCGGAAAGATCGGCCAGCACCGCATCGATTGCGGCCTGCTGGTCGGGCGTTTCCTCGAACGGGAAGCCTTCGGCGAAGCGCGCCAGCACTGCGCGGTCGGTCTCGATGGCATTGCCTTGACGTGAGGCACGCTGGGCGTGTATCGCCAGCAATTCGGCGGCGACATCGCGAACCTTTTCCGCGGCTTTGCGTTTGGCGCGTTCCCAGCTCTCGCCGCCCAGCGAGTGCAGTGGTGCATGTTCGTCGTCCGCGCCCGAGTAGCGGCTGACCCGGGCGAGTTGCGCCACCGGCACGTACAGCTTGTCGCCGCGTGCGTATTCGATCGCCAGGAATTCGCCCGGCATGCCTCCGATGTCCAGTGCAATCAAGCCGAGGTAGCGGCCGACGCCGTGATCGACGTGCACGATCGGCGCGCCGATTTCCAGTTCGGTGAGGTCGCGCAGGATCGCTTCGGGATCGCGCTCGGCGGTGCGCCGGCGTCGGCGTTCGCTGCGGGCGCGTTCGCCTGCGAGTTCGCGTTCGGTGATGACCGCGATCGGCGGCTGCGCGAGCACGAAGCCCCGCTCCAGCGGCGCGACGGTAATGGCGAAGGTGAGGGCGGCAGCGGCGTTTTGCGATCCCTCTCCCCCTGCGGAAGCGGCAGTGGGAGAGGGGTTGAAAGCAGCGAACGACTGCCAGGAGTCGACCATATGGGGCCGCAAATCCGCCGCGGCCAATTGTTCCAGCAATGCTTCGCGCCTGCCGGGCGAGTCGGCCGCAACCAGCACGCGCAATGCGGGATGCGCATCCAGCCACTCGTGCAGGCGCGCGGGGAAACTGCCGACTGCCGCACTACCCGCTGAAAAATCGGGCGCAGCCTGGGTGCCGGTGTCGGACGCGCGCGTGTCGCCGGCGCCGACAAGGTCGACGCGCAGCACGCGGTTCAGCCGTTCGCGCAGCGATTGCGGCGGCAGGTACAACTCCATCGGCGGAAGTACCGGTCGCTCGATGTCGTGAGCGCGTTGCTCATGACGGTTTTCCGCCTGCTTCCAGAATGGCTCCGACGCATCCAGTGCATCACGGCCGAGCACGAACAGCGCGTCATCGTCGAGATAATCGAACAGGGTTTCGGTGGCATCGAAAAAAAGCGGAAGGTAGTATTCGATGCCGCCTGGCGTCACGCCCTGCTTCATGTCCTGATACAGCGGGCAGCGCCGCACGTCGATCGGAAAGCGCTCACGCAGGCGGTCGCGGAACGCACGCATGGCGTCGTCGGTCAGCGGGAATTCACGCGCGGGCAGCAGGTTCACGGCTTCGACCTGATGCAGCGAGCGCTGCGTTTCCGGATCGAAAGCGCGGATGGATTCTATTTCCTGGTCGAACAGTTCGATCCGATAGGGCTCCGTGGCGCCCATCGGAAAGATGTCCAGCAGCGCGCCGCGCACCGCGAACTCGCCGTGCTCGCCAACCTGCGGCACGTTGCGATAACCGCTCGCTTCGAGACGGCGCTGCTGGTCGGCGAGGTCCAGCCGCTCGCCGCGCGCGACGGCGAGGCCGGTCCCGGTGATGTACGTGCGCGGCGCCAATCGCTGCATCAGGGTCGCGACGGGTACCACCAGCACGCCTTTGTGCGTCGTGGGCAGGCGATACAACGTACCGATGCGCTGCGACACCAGCTGGGGGTGCGGTGCGAACAAATCATAGGGCAGGGTTTCCCAATCCGGGAAATGCAGGATCGGCAGATCACCCGCAAACATGCCGAGTTCGTCTTCCAGCGTGCGCGCCGCGCGGCTGTCGGCCGTCACCGCGACCACCACGCCATCGCGAATGCGTGCGGCCTCGCACAACAGCAGTGCAAGCGACGATCCCTCGGGCTCGCGCCAGTCGCGGACCTGGCCGGGAGTTCGGGGCAAGGGAGGCAGGGGGATGTCTGGAAAGGCCACGGGTGGGGTTCGCATAAAGCAGGACGCTGCCGAAGCACGGTTGCGCTCCAGCAGGAACAGGAACCACCCATTTTAGCAGCGGACGCGCAATGTCATCGTTGCGTGCGCGCACAGCGCGGGCGGCCACGCGCGATGGGTGCGTCGTCGCGCCGAGGTTACGGCAGTGACTGAAAACCGGTCTTCGTTATCGGGAGAAATTCCGACCCGAAGGCGAACCACAAGCGGTGTGGCGAATCGCGCAGCAGGTCACGCGGCGTTTCCTAATGGATCCAGCCGCCTACTCCTATCCCGATGCTGACGTTCGGATGTCCCTGGTGCATCTGCTCGGGTGTCCAGCGATGCATCGCGTTGCCGTGCACCAGCGCAAAGGCGTATTCGGCTTGTCCGACCGTGCCGGTACGCGCACCCCCCAGGGTTCCACTCAGCGTTACCAGCGAACCCTGGGGATAATTCATGGGGTCAACGAAACCCGGCACGATGGCGATGAAACGTCCGGTCGCCGGTTCCCTCAGGCGCGGCCGCTGCGACGAATCGAGCGGGTAGGCGAGTATTTCGATTTCGCTGTGCCCGGCGAGGTTGTGCACCGAGACCACGCGGCCACCCCACACGACTTCGAGCCCGTGGAAATTGGCTGGCGAGGTCGCCACCTGCCTTGGCGTTGCGGCAACGCTCGCCGGACCGGTCTTGTACAGCGGCGCCGGCGCGCAGGCCGAGATTGCAGCGGACAGCGCCAGCGCAGGCAGAAGTCGAAACAGGGAACGGGGTGGTGCACGCATGGCAAAAGTCTCCATCGCCGCGGGACAATCGAAGCATAGCGAGAAAAAGTGCAACCGGGCTGAATCGTTGCAGGCCGGTCATCCGCCGCGCAGCCAGCGCAAGTGTTGCGATGACCGTGGCGATTGCGCCAACGCACCGCGCAGCGCAGGCAGCATGCCTGCGAGCGCGTGATCGAACTGCCAGGGCGGATTCGCGATCAGCATGCCGCAGCCGTTCAGGCGCAGGGGTGAATCAGCGGGGCGTACCAGCAGTTCCGCGATCAGTGTCTTGTCGAACGGTCCCGCAGCGAGGTGCCGATGGAACGGCGCGATCGTGCGCTGCGACTTGATCGGATACCACACGGCATAAGCGCCATTCGGCCAGCGCGCGTATGCCTTCGCGAGCGCGGATCCGATCGCGGCGAATTCGCGTTCCTGCGCTTCGAAGGGCGGGTCGATCAGGACCAGCCCGCGTCTCTCGGCGGGCGGCAGCAATGCGCTCAGTGCGTCGTAACCATCACGCCGATGGACGTGCGCGCGGCGATCGTCGCGGAACAGTGCACGCAATCCCGATGCTTCGGCATCCTGCGTTTCGCACATGACCAGTCGATCGTCATCGCGCAATGCGTGTGCTGCGAGCAGCGGCGAGCCGGGATATTCGCGCAAGGCGCCATTCGGGTTGCACACGCGTATTGCATCGAGATAGCGGTGCAATGGCGTCGGAGCCTGCGGCATGTCGAACAGCCGGCCGATCCCCTCGCGCCATTCGCCGGTGCGGGTGGCCTCGGCGTCATCCAGCGCATAAAGTCCGCGGCCCGCGTGGGTATCCAAATAACACAATGGCGTGTCCTTGGCCGTCAGCGCATCCAGCAGCGCCAGCAGGATCGCGTGCTTGAACACGTCCGCGAAATTGCCGGCATGGAAGGCGTGGCGGTAATTCATGCTTCGGTCCCGGATTTTTGCCGCATTGGCATGTCGCGCAGCCGCATCCAGCCCGGACGCGCGAGGCGAACCCACCGGCAACCTGCAATTCATCGCAGGTTGCGTGTCGTGTGCCGGGTCGCCGATGCGGTAGCATGCTGGCGTGGCCATTCCGGAAGCAACTGCCAGCAGCCCCATCCTGCAATCCACGGTGACATGCCCGCACTGCGGGTGCCGCAGCGTGGAAAGCATGCCCGAAAATGCCTGCATGTTCTTTCACGAGTGCGCAGGCTGCGGCGCGATGCTGCGTCCGAAGCCGGGCCACTGTTGCGTGTTTTGTTCCTACGGCGACGTGCCGTGCCCACCGGTGCAACGGCACGGCGGGTGCTGTGGCGATCGAACCGACGGTTCCGGCACGCCCGCCGGATTCAGTGCACGCCAACCATGATGACGTGCGGATTGGAGTCGTGCCAGATCACCTGCTGCGCGCGATACAGCTTCGGCAATTCGCGGCGTAGCGCCGCGACCTTGGGGGCGTCGTTGATCGCGATGTACAACGCATCCGGGTGCAACCGCGCGTAATCCTGATGGTAGTCCTCGGCAGGGTAGAAAGCCTTGAACGGAACCACCTGCGTCACGATCGGCGTCGCGAATGCGTGCGCGGCGGTGAGTTGCGCAATGTAGTCCCGCGCGATCTTTTGCTGTTCGGCGTTGACATGGAAAATCACGCCACGGTATTGCGTGCCGGTGTCGGGGCCTTGCCGGTTCAATTCGGTCGGGTCGGTCGCCACCGAGAAATACACGCGCAGCAATTCGCCGTAAGTGACCCTGGACGGATCGTAGGTGATCCGTACCGTTTCGGCGTGGCCGGTGTCGCCCCCGCTGACTTGTTCGTAGGTTGCGGTCACGGCCGCGCCGCCCGAATAGCCGGACGTCACGTTGGTCACACCGGGTACATGCTCGAACACCCATTGCATGCCCCAGAAACAGCCGCCTGCCAATACCGCGACGGAGTCGCCGGGATGGCTCGCCAGGGACGCGTCGACCTTGGGCGCCGGCATCGCGGCATGCACCGTCGTCCCGCCCACGGCAGCGGCGCATGACGCCACGGCAGGCAGGACCAACAGCACGAACAAAGCGCGCAGGATTGGGGGAAACGTTGACTTGTGCATGCCCATCTCCGGATGGCCTTCCCAAACGAGACCGGCCGGATGCCCGGACCATGACGCCGCCGCCGCGGGCGAGGGCGGGCAGGGTCAATGCACGGCGGCAACGCGGCCGCGCACCAACAACGGCCCGATCACGGCGAGAAAAACGCAATACGCGACGAACCATGCAGCCGCGGCCCACACCCAGCCAGCCGGCTGATTGAAGCCGAGCCGCAATGCCGCGGCCACGGTTGGCAACAGGAACATGACCGCCAGAGGCGGATTCGCCCGGATCGGCACGCCGCTGTGGCCCTGGGCCACGCGCACCATCATGCCAAGCGACAGTGTGCCCAACGCGCCCACGGTGATGCCGTGCAAGGTGTCGATTTCGGTCATCCGGAACGCGCCGACCAATGCAAGCCCGCGCACGACCAACCCGATCGCCAGCCACAAATAGCCGAGGTGCAACACCCCCAGCATCGGTTCGCGCCACGCGTGCCAGCCACGCCAGCCGATCCACCGCATCAGCACCAGCGCCGCCACCACCAGCATCAACACGCCGCGCGGCAGGCCAGGCACACCGGCAAGGCCGGACAACAAGACCAGTACGCCGCCGCCGTTCACTGCCCAGATCAGATATTTGTTGACCCACATCGTGTGGCCGCCGAGCTTGCGACTGGTGAAAAACGGGATCACCCGTCCGCCGATTGCCAGCATCAGCACCAGCAGCAAATCGACCGTGCCGACCAGCGCGCGCGTGGGCAGCGTGCCGTTGCCGGCCAGCACGCCCGCGTAGAACGCGATGTCGAGGCCCGCATAGAACAGCAGTACGCCGATCACGAATGCGTTGCGCCTGTTCTTCGACAACCACAGCACCCGTCCGACCAGGAACACCAGTCCGAACAGGTAGCCGACGTCGAACAACGCGCCGATCCAGAACGGCAGCGGCGTCAGCAGCAGCACGCGTGCGGCCACCCAGGTCGCGGTCAGCAACCACAGTCCGCGCCGCGAGGTGGTGGCGATCCCGGTCCAGTTTGCTGACGCAGTCAAAAGGAACCCGCCGACCAGCGCGCTCGCGAAACCGTACAGCATCGTGTGCGCGTGCCAGTACATCGGGCTCAGCCTGGTCGATGGCAGCCAGCCCATATGCCAGAACGCGCCCCAAGCCAGCAGCCCCAGGCTCGCAGCCAGTGCCGAGCAGAAAAACAGCGGGCGGAACGGATGCAGCGGCCGCGCGTGAGCGGCGCCTGCAATGGATGGAATGGGTGCCTGCATGCGGTGCTTCCCGGGAATCGACACGCGAATGATGCGTTCGCCACCGCGGTCGGGTCTTGACCGGCATCAAGCTTGCCACGACACGGCGCGTGCGTCTCAAGCAGGCACTCGAAATTCCTTTTTCAACACGACCGGGAAGTACCGTCCGCCCATGTCATGGCCGTCCAGGGTGTGCAGGGCAGGGTTGCCATTGGTCCACTCCGGGCCGAGGTCAGGCTGACCCGAACCGAAAGTACGCGCCGCAAGCAGTTTGTAATCGGTACAAGCCGTGTCGCTCGATGTCAGGGCGTGTGCGGGCGGAACACGATGTCGAACTGCATCTTCCATGACTTGCCGCCGTCGCCAGACATCATGCTGCGTTCGCGCACCCCGCCTGCGACCGGCCACCACCACGCGCGCAGCGTGACCGGTTTGCCGTGTGCGTCGCGATCGTTGCCTTCCAGCACCACACGACCATCGCGCATGCCGCCTTCCAGCACCAGCAGGTGGCCGTCGTTGGTCACCCACGTCTGGTGCCACAGCTTGCGCGCGGCGTCGTAGATGCTGAAGCTTTCGCCCACCATGCCGTGGTTGCTGACATAGCGCTCGTGGATCACGCAACCGCCCAGGATGCGGGTTACGTGGTTGCGCGCCTGCGAGGATTCTTTTATGCCGACATCGAAGGTGTCCCAGTCGCCCAGCCAGAAATCGAGCTGGTGGTAAGGCGCCGCGGCGCAATGACCAGCGGATGGCGCAGCCTGCACCAGGCGCGGCGCGGCAATCAGCACCAGAACGGCTGCGAGCGCGATCGAGGTTTTCATGCCGACTCCGGTGGTGGGAATTCAAGCGCACGCTAAATCCAAATCAGGGCGAAACATGCCCTGATTTGTCGTTACACTCGCCTGCATGGCCAAACCGACCACCCGGGTTTTGGCGCTGCTGGAAGCCCTGCAGTCGCAGGGGCGGGTCGGCGGCGCCGAAATGGCGCGCAGGCTGGGCGTGCACCCGCGCACGTTGCGGCGCTACATCGTCGCGCTGGAGGAACTCGGCATTCCGATCACCACCGAACGCGGGCGGCATGGCGCGTACATGCTGGTGGCGGGCTTCAAGCTGCCGCCGATGATGTTCACCGACGACGAGGCGCTGGCGTTGTCGGTGGGGCTGTTGGCGGCGCGCAACCTGGGTCTTGCCGGCGCCGCCGCGGCGATCGCCAGCGCGCAGGCGAAGCTGGAACGGGTGATGCCCGCGAAACTGCGCCGGCACGTGCGCGCGATCGACGAAACCGTGACACTGGAACTTTCGCGCGCCGCGCCCGTCACCGACAACGCCACACTCGCTGTCATCGCCGAGGCAACCCAGGCGCGTCGGCGCGTGTGCCTGGCTTACCGTTCGGGAAAGGGCGAGCACAGCGAGCGCGCTTTCGACCCGTACGGCCTGTTGCTGCGCGACGGGCAGTGGTACGCCGCCGGCATGTGCCATCTGCGTGGTGGCCTGCGATCGTTCCGGCTGGATCGCGTGACGGGGGTGCGCGTACTCGATGCCGGTTTCGAGCGTCCGCCGGACTTCGACGTGGCGCGGAACCTGAGCCAGAGCATCGCCCGCATTCCGCGCCGGTACGCGATCACCGTATTGCTGCGCTGTGACCTCGCGACGGCACTGGAGCACCTGCGCGAAACCATCGGCCTGTTCGAGCCGTGCAAGGACGGCGTCGTTCTGCGTGGCAGCATCGACAATCCGGATTGGTTTGCGCGGCTTCTGGCGCAGCTTCCGTTCGGGTTCGAGGTACGTCGCTCGGTCGCCTTGCGCGGGGCGTTGCGGAGGCACGCCGGGCGGATCCTGAAATCGGCCGCGCGGCCTGCCGCTTGAACCGGTTCCGGTGTGTCGATTTCGGCTGCAGCCGTTCGTCGTCGATATGAAACCGGCGCATTGCCGGTGCACTGGAGACAAGTCATGCGCGTATTGGTGATCGTGAAGGCGAACGAGGAGTCGGAAGCCGGCGGCCTGCCGGACGCCAAAGACCTGGCCGAGATGGGCAAGTTCAACGAAAAGCTGGTCGAAGCCGGCGTGATGCTGATGGGCGAAGGGTTGCACCCCAGCTCCAAGGGCGCGCGGGTACGCTTCGACGGCAAAAAGCGCACGGTGATCGACGGACCGTTCACGGAAGCCAGGGAACTGGTCGCCGGGTTCTGGCTGTGGCAGGTGCGTTCGATGGACGAGGCCATCGAGTGGATCAAGCGCGCGCCGTTCGACGGCGGCGCAGAGATCGAGTTGCGCCCGGTGTTCGAGCTGGAGGATTTCGGCGACGTGGCGACCCCCGAGATCCGCGAGCATGAAGCGCGCCTGCGCGAAAAGATCGCCAGGGCCTGAGCGCCCCACCTGCCGAACGCTTGCGCGAAACCCGGGATGATGATGTGATCGGCCGTCATGACGATGGCCGACACCCACCGAACCATTGAGGCAGTCTGGAAGATCGAGGCTCCGCGCCTGATCGCGGGCCTGGCGCGGATGCTGCGCGACGTCGGACAGGCCGAAGACCTGGCGCAGGAAGCGCTGATCGTCGCGCTGGAACGCTGGCCCACCGACGGCGTGCCGGACAATCCGGGCGCATGGTTGATGACCACGGCCAAACGCCGCGCGATCGACCAGTTGCGCCACAACCGGATGCGCGACGACAAGCAGGCAGCGCTCGCATACGAACTCGAAACCGCAGCCATGACTCACGCGCCGGACCATGCTGACGCCCTGGATGACGACATCGGCGACGATCTGCTCAGGCTGATCTTCACCGCCTGCCATCCGGTGCTCACCCGTGACATGCAGGTCGCGCTGACCCTGCGCATGCTGGGCGGCCTGACCACCCCGGAAATCGCGCGCGCGTTCCTGGTGCCCGAGCCCACCGTCGCGCAACGCATCGTGCGCGCCAAGCGGATGCTTGCGGAAAAGCAGGTTCCGTTCGAAGTGCCGCGTGGCGAGGAACTGGCGCCGCGTCTGGAATCGGTGCTGGAAGTGGTCTATTTGATCTTCAATGAAGGCTACACCGCAACCGCGGGCGACGACTGGGCGCGGCCCGCGTTGTGCGAGGAAGCCATGCGGCTGGGCCGGGTGCTGGCGAATCTGGCGCCGCACGAACCGGAGGTACACGGCCTGATCGCGCTGATGGAAATCCAGGCGTCGCGCCTGCACGCCCGCATCGCCGCGGACGGCGCGCCCATTCTTTTGCTGGATCAGGATCGCAAGCGCTGGGACCGGCTGCTGATCCGGCGCGGCCTGGCAGCGCTGGAACGTGCGGAGCAACTGGGCGGCGCCGACGGCAATTACGCGCTGCAAGCCGCAATCGCCGCCTGCCACGCACGCGCGTTGCACCCGCAGGGCACCGACTGGGTGCGGATCGCATCCTTGTATGCGCGGCTCGCCGAAATCGCGCCGTCGCCGATAGTCGAATTGAATCGCGCGGTTGCGGTGTCGATGGCCGAAGGTCCCGAAGCCGGGCTGGTGCTGGTCGATGCGCTGCGCAACGAACGCGCGCTGGCCAGTTACCATCTGCTGCCCAGCGTGCGCGGCGACCTGTTGTTCAAGTTGGGCCGCCGCGACGAGGCGCGCGCGGAATTCGAACGTGCAGCATCGTTGGCCGGCAATGCGCGCGAATCGGAACTGTTGCGCCAGCGCGCTGAAGCGTGCACGGGGAGATAGGTGATTCCGGATCACTGCCCGTTTGCCATTCCGGGGCGGTCTGCGGCTCCGCCGCAAACGGCCCGGGCAGCCCCGGAGTGACAAACGACGAAGACCTGCCGGGATTTCGCGTGAATCGGGTTTCAGGACGCTGAACAAACCAGAACTTGCATGACGGGAGAGTTGTGATGGCCTACATGTTGTTTGTGGCGGAACCACGCGGCCAACGCGCGGAACGCACGGAGGAAGAGGGCAAGGCGCTGTACGCACGCATGGAGCGTTATGCCGAAGAACTCAAATCACGTGGCATGTTGCGCGCGTATTCGTCGTTGCGGAACGACAGCGAAGGCCAGCGCCTGCAGATTCGCGCGGGCAAACGCAGCCTGCGCGACGGTCCATTCGCCGAGGCGCGCGAAATGATCGGCGGATTCTTCCTGGTCGATTGCGCCACGCGCGCGGAAGCGGTGGAACTTGCAGCGCTGTGTCCCGCCGCCGAATGGGCAACGATGGAAGTGCGCGAAACCGGCCCGTGTTATCTCGGTTGAAGGCGCGCGCGTCATTTTCAGCTGCGGGCCACGCTTGCGGTCGTCCGGCGGCGGCAAGGTTGTTCAAGAAGCTGAATCAGCCGGCTCCGTATTGCGCCAGCATTTTCGCGATGGCATCCAGCGCCTGTTCGGGTGAGGGTGCATCGGGATATTCATCCGCCACGCCCCAACGCGGGTAGCGGTTGAGCATCAGCGAGAACACCAGATCGTCGCCGGCCGCATCGGTGACGAAGCCGGTGAGGGTGTAGGCGTGATTGAGCGTGCCGGTCTTGGCCTGCAGATTGTCGCTGGCGGCACCGTCGCGGAAGCGCTGTTCCAGCGTGCCGTCCACGCCGGCGACCGGCAGCGCATTGCGCAAATCCGGACCCCACGGTTGCGTCACGGCCCACGTGAGCCACTGCACGGCTGCATTCGGTGTCACCAGATCGCGTCGCGAAAGGCCGCTGCCTTCGGCCAGCCGGACTGCACTCGACGGGATGCCGGCTTCGGCTAGCAGGCGGTGCAGTGCGCACAAGCCCCAGCCGGCGCTGGTGTCGGGCGGGTGTGGAAGATCACACTCGTTTTGCTCGGCCGCCAGCGCACCCACCTGCAGCAACAGCGCCTGGGCATAAAGGTTGTCGGAATGCTTCAGCATGTGCTCGACCAGCTCCGCGATGGACGGCGAATCGATGCTGGCGATGGCCTGGGTGCCGGGCTGCGTCAGCTCGAGATCGGATCGGGGCCAATGCAGCACCTGCAGGTTTCCACTCAGGGTGATGCCCTGATTCGCCATCGCTTCGCGCAGCAGGTTGCCTGCCGTGCGCGCCGGATCCGGCATCGAAAGCGAGTAGGTCCTGCTGCGCGATCTCGAGAGCAATTGGCCGGTGGCGTAGAGCGTGGACGAGCCGACAGGGCGATACAGGCTCAACGGATCGTCGGTGGCTCCGGAAGTCAGGTTGACGATGTGCACGCCCGCGGCATTCGGCGTCACGCTGATGCCGCAGCAGCGGTGGCTTGTGCGGGAAACCTGCACCTTGACCAGATTGCCCTCGACACTCAGCGCGGACGGCGCGGCGCCGTACCAGGTTTGCAGGTCGTCGGCTTCCCGGCCGCCGCCGAACGGCTGGCCGGAAAAATACGTGGCGTCCGCAATCAGGTTGCCGTGCACGCGCTTGACGCCGCGCGCGGCGAGTGCCGCCGCCAATCGCCCGGCCCAGTCCGGCGAGACATCTTTCAAACCCAGCGAAGGATCGCCATGACCGAACAGGATCAAATCGCCGCGCAGCACGCCTTTGCTGCTGATGTGTGTGGAAGTTGCATACAGGCTGGTGGTGATGCGTGTCGCGTTGCCGAGGCAGGCAAGCGCGAGCGCTGCGGTGAACAGTTTGGCGTTGGAAGCCGGCACGAACAGCCGGTCGGCATTGTGCCGGTACAACACCTTGCCGCTGTCCAGCGAATGCACCGCGATGCCCCAGTCGGCGCGCGCGAATTGCGGCTGGCCGATGTATGCGTCGATGTTCGCGGCCAATGTCACGGGCGGCACGCTGGCAGTCGGCCGTGTGACTGTCGGCTGTGTCGCTGCGGGCGCAGGGCTTGTCGTTTGGGCGACGGCGATTGCAGGGGTTTTGGGCGGCGCGCCCGCGCAGCCGGCCAGCCACATCGCAGCCATCAACGCGACGACGACGCGCTTCACGCGATCCGTCCCTGCAGCGCCACCGCCGCTGCCGGATTGCGCGCCTTGGCAGCGCTGATGAAATGGATGAACACGTCGCGCGGCACGGTGGTTGCCTTGTGTTCGGGCGAAACTTTCGGCAAATCGTCCGGCTCGCCGCCCTGGCTCCATGATCGCGCGCGCCCAGCCCAGGCATCGAGCTCGCTCGCGGGATAGCCGTCGGGTTCGGATTCGCGGCTGCGCATCAACCGCGCATACACGAAGTCGCCGGTGAGATCGGCAAAACCCGGGTACTCGGTGGAGTCGGTGAACACGCAAGCGGCGCGACGTGCGCGCGCCAGTTCCAGAAACTCCTCGCACAGAAACGTTTCGTTGCGCACTTCCAGCGCGTGCCGCAACGGGCGCCCGTTCAATTCGCGCGGCAGCAGATCGAGGAAAGCCGCGAAGTCGTCGCGTTCGAATCGACGCGAAGGCGGAAACTGCCACACGATCGAGCCGAGGCGGTCGCCGAATTCGGTCAGTCCACCGGACAGGAAACCACGGATCAGCGTGCCCGCGCCCGCGAGTTTGCGCACCTCGGCGACTTGTCGAGGCGCCTTGAGCGAGAACACGAAACCCGGCGGGGTTTCATCGCGCCATCTGGCGTAAACCTTCGGTGTCTGCGCGCGATAGAACGTGCTGTTGATTTCGAGCGTCGCCAGGTGGCGGCTGGCGTATTCGAGTTCGCGGCGCTGCGGCAGGCCTTTCGGGTAGAAATTGTCGCGCCAGGGCGCGAAGTTCCAGCCGCCGATGCCGATCTTGATGCGCGTGTTGCGCGCGCCGAGCAGCGCGTCCGCGATGGGAACATCGGCTTTCTTCACGCGGCCCATTTGGCTCACTGTGAATAGACCCATGGATCGTAGTCGCCGAACGACCACAGGTGGCCTTCCGGATCGCGGCAACTGTAGCCGCTGCCGCCGTAATCCCTGGTCTCGAGTTCGTCCACGATCCCGGCACCCGCGGCCTTGGCCAGCGCGTAATGCGCCGCGCAATCGGCGACGATCACGTAGCAAGCCTGGGTTTCGCGGCGACCGATTTCGTCCGGCTGGGCGATGCGCTTGCCCCACACGGAGCCGTTGTCCACTGAGCCCAGCATGATCATGCCGTTGCCGAACGTGAGTTGCGCATGCTGCACGACGTCGCCGTCGGCGTACACCGCGTGCTTCTCGAATCCGAACGCCTTGCACAACCAGTCGATCATGGCGAGCGCGTTGCGGTAGCGCAGCGAAGGGATCACCGTCGTGATGGTTGCCTTGGCGGGAGATGGCATGATTCGAACCTCTGCGGGCTTGATCCGGGGCGCCCCGAGTCTAGCCAATCCAGGCCGGAACCTGTACCCATCGCGGCTCATGCGGCATGCTGTCACAGACTCTGGCCGACCCTCTTGCCAAGTCTCGCGCAATGGCGCATCTTTGGTACACGAAAACCCACTGCCAATGGGAGTACGACATGAAAGGCGTCGAGAAAAAGAAAGAAGGCAAGAAGAAGCCGCAGAAATCGCTGAAGGAAAAACGCGCCGAGAAACACGCCAAGAAAGACTCCCGCGCCTGAGTCAGGCGCCCGCCCGTTGCGGCGAACGCCCGGGCGGGCGCAACCTGGCCGGCGGGGCGGCGGTCATCCGCCTACTCTATTGATTTCGATTCCGCCGTGCCCAGCACCGCTTCGGGCGGCTTGCCCGCGGGCCGGCGCGTCAGCAGCGGATGCACGAACACCGCGCCCAGGATGACGCCTACGCCGAGATAGAACCACGCATCGAGTTCATGCTGTTCGCCGAGCAGGATAACCGCCAGCACGATCGCGTAGACGGGTTCGAGATTGGTCGCGAGTTGCACCGTGTACGCCGAAAGCTTGCGCAGCACCTTCATGGCCAGCGCGAACGGCAGCAGCGTGCAGGCCAATGCCAGCGCCAGCAGCAGTAGCGCGTCATGCAGATTCGGCAGCACGAACGTGCCTTCCGCGTGCCAGACCGCCGTGACCACGGTCAGGAACAGCGTGCCGGCGCCGAGTTCCAGGCAGGTCACCGTCAGCGCGCCCCCGTGTTCGGCCATGCGCTTGTTGAACGCGCCGAAGGTCGCGCACAAGGCGGCCGACAACACGCCCACCGCAACCCCGAGGCGCATGTCCGCGGGCACGCCGCCCACCACCAGTGCGACACCCGGCACCACCGCGGCGCCCAGCAACAGCTCGCGCGGTTCGAATTTTCGTCCCACCACCGCCGGCTCGATGCCCGCGAGGAACACCGGCGCCAGTGCGATGCAGGTGGCGGCGACCGATGCGTTGGCCAGCTTCACCGCCGAATAGAACGTCAACCAGTGCAGCGCCACCAGCACGCCGATGCCGGCATAGGCCGCGATGCGCCGCGGCGACATCGTGCGCAGTTCGCGCCATACCTTCGGCACCAGCAGCAGCGCCAGCGTGACCAGCAACATGCGCCACCACACCAGTTGCAGCGCGGTGAGGGTGATCAGCTTGCCGAGGATGGCGGTGAAACCCCACAGCACCACGCAAAAGTGCAGTTGCCAGTGGGCGCGCGAGATGGATGACATGGCGGGCGAACATGCAAAGGGAACGGACGGCGTGCTGCACCGTCCGCGCGCGGATTGTGGCACAACGCGGGCCTGGCACTATCCGGTTTTCGCGGCGCTGTTGCGGTTCGGGTGAGTCGCGATGCGGCTCAAACCGCTTCGACATCCATATCGTCACCCCATGATTCGTCGAGGTGCCCCTGAATCCGGGCCGTGCGCAAACGAAACGCATACGCCAGCCACATGATCAGCACGGAGAACACCGCGGTCACGAGTACTTCGGGGCCGAGGTCGAGCAGACTCAGGTTGCCGGCGTGTTTTGCCGGGTCCGGATAATGGCCGACCCAGCCGACCACGGTCAGGCCACCCAGCCACGGCAACACCCAGAAGCCGGAGCGAAAATCCAGGCGCGGCGTGTGCCCGCGTTGCGCGACCTCGTGGATGGCCAGGATCACGAAGCCCAACAGCATCGCCGCCATCAGCTTCCACACGATGTCCCAGCCGGACCACAGCACGATCAGGTTGGACGACAGGAACGCGAGATACGGAATGATCCAGCCGCCGCTCAGCCGGAAGGGTCGCTTGTAGTCGGGCAATTCCTTCCGCAACGCGATCAGCACCAGCGGACCGGAACCGAACGACAGCACCGTGGCCGAGGTGACGAAGCCCACCAACTGCTGCCAACCTGGAAACGGCAGGAAGAAGATCAAGCCGACGATGAAGGCCAGGAACACGCTGACCCACGGCACGCCACGCCGGCTCACCTTCGCCAGGCCAGTGGGTGCGTTGCCGTTGCGGCCCATCGCGTAGGACACGCGCGCGGTGATGGTGGTGTAGATCAGACCGGTGTCGGCAGGCGAAATGAACGCGTCGATGTACAGCAGGATGGCGAGCCAGGTCAGCCCCAGCGTGCCTGCCAGCGCCGCCAGCGGACCGAACGCCAGCGCGCGGCCGCCGATGCCGCCGCTGAAGGTCGTGCCGATGTTTGCCCAACCGTGGGCCAGCGCCGACAGCGGCAGGGCGCCGATGAACGCGACCTGCAACGCGATGTAGATGATCGCGCAGATGACCAGCGAGCCCAGCACCGCGATCGGCACGTTGCGCTGCGGGTTGTCGGTTTCGCCTGCAAGGTTCACGCCCTGCCGGAACCCGAGGTAGGAAAACACGATGCCGGCGGTCGCGATCGCCGAGAACACCCCGTGCCACCCCAGCGGCAGAAAACCACCGGCAGCCGGATGCGCGAAGTGCCCGGTCTGGAAATCCGCGCTCAGGAACGCGATCACCACGACGGCAATGATCCCGATCTTCCACCACACCAGCACGTTGTTGAGCCTTGCGAACCAGCGGATGCCGAACAGGTTGATGATGCTGAACAACAGCATCAGTCCAGCGGCAACGGCGTAACCCGGAGCGGTCAGCACCGCCGTGCCGTTCTTCAGGGTTTGCAGCCACGGCAGGTAATTGGCCCCGTATTGCAAGGCCGCTTCGACCTCGATCGGCGCGGTCGAGGCGGCGCCCAGCCAGGTGATCCAGCCCGAGGTGTAGCTGGCGAACGAACCGAACGCGAAGTGCGGAAAGCGCACCACGCCGCCGGACACCGGGAACATCGTGCCGAGTTCGGCGTAGGTGAGTCCGATGAAGATGATCATGATCGCGCCGAACAGCCACGACAGCACCGACGCAGGTCCGGCCTGCTCGGAGGCGGCGAGTGCGCCGAACAACCAGCCCGAGCCGATGATCGAGCCGACCGCGGTGAACAAAAGCCCGACCATGCCGACGTGGCGTTTCAGGCGGCGATCGTCGGATGCGATGGGAACGGACGACATCGCGGATTCCTCGATTCACGGGTGCGCGGGCAATCACCGGCTCGCGGTTGTCGCGACAACGCCCGTTTGCGAAAAGGGAAACGCGCCAGCCGTGACGCGCGGCGGATGGTTCCGGATCATGGGCGCATCGGCTGGACAGTGCAAGTTGCAGGCCCGGCATCCGTATCGTGGGTAGGGGTCCAGTTTGAAATACGTTCGCCCGAGCGTGGGCCCGCAGGGGCCGAAGCCGAAGGGCCGCCTGCGTTTCGACTTCGTCGTGCACTCGCCACGCCCAACGCGAAAGGAATGAATTCAAACTGCACCCCTGTCGTATCGTGGCCGCACTTGCGCGGCGCATGCGGTTGCCGCAAAGTTCGCCATACATGGCGCGCGGACGCCGATGGGCAAGGAGTGGCGCGATGCTCTGGAAGAAAGGCCGTTCCAGCGACAACGTCGAGCAGGCGACGGGCGGCAGCGGCGGCGGATTCGGTCGCATCCATCTCGGGCTCGGCGGCACCATTGTCGCGATCATCATCGCGATGATCTTTCCGTCCACGCGTGGCATC
This sequence comes from Rhodanobacteraceae bacterium, assembly GCA_036279455.1. Classification (GTDB taxonomy): domain Bacteria; phylum Pseudomonadota; class Gammaproteobacteria; order Xanthomonadales; family Rhodanobacteraceae; genus 66-474. The sequence continues at coordinate 46,286 of DASUJD010000080.1, forward strand.
ATCTTCGGGCTGCTCACTGGCAGCGGTGGCGGGATGGCACCATCCAACACGCCGTCGCAGACCACGACGGTCGATTGCAACAGCGACCCGCAGGCACAATTCGTCTGCAAGATCCTCGGCAGCACCGAGGACGTGTGGACCGCGACGTTCCAGCAGGCGGGCAAGCAATATGTCGATCCGAAGCTGGTGCTGTTCCACGGTTCGGTCGGCACCGCTTGCGGCGGCGCCTCGGCCGCGGTCGGGCCGTTCTACTGCCCGGGCGACAAACGCGTCTATCTCGATCTCGATTTCTTCCAGGAGTTGGCGACGCGCTTTCATTCCGACAGCGATTTCGCGCGCGCCTACGTGATCGCGCACGAAGTCGGCCACCATGTGCAGGATCAGCTCGGCATCATGGACATGGAGCAGCAGCTCGCGCAGCGCGGCGAACCGATGCGGGGTGCGGACGGGTTGTCGGTGCGCCTGGAACTGCAGGCCGATTGTTTCGCCGGCGTATGGGCCAACAAATCACAGCAGCAGTTGCAATGGTTGCAACCCGGCGACATCGAAAGCGCATTGAATGCGGCCTCGCAGATCGGCGACGACACCCTGCAACGCGAGGCACGCGGCACGGTGGTGCCCGATTCATTCACCCACGGCACCTCGGCCCAGCGCGTCAAGTGGTTCAAGACCGGCTTCCAGTCCGGTGACATCAACGCCTGCGATACGTTTCACGCGAACACGTTGTGAACGTTGTTGGGGTTTCGGTGGGATCGGTGGCGAGCGGGATTGAGCGGGTCGCAATGTTGGGCTTCCCCGATGGAGCCGGGTCAGCCCAACCTACGGCGCTCGGCGCCAACCTGCAAGAGCGCCCTGGAACGGTTTGTTGGGCTTCGGTGGGATCGGTGGGATAGGTGGGATAGGTGGCGAGCGGTAGCGAGCGGGATTGAGCGGGTCGCATTGTTGGGCTTCCCCTATGAAGCCGGGTCAGCCCAACCTACGGCGCTCGGCGCCAACCTGCAAGAGCGGCCTGGAACGGTTTGTTGGGTTTCGGTGGGATCGGTGGCGAGCGGGATTGAGCGGGTCGCATTGTTGGGCTTCCCCGATGAAGCCGGGTCAGCGCCAACCTACAAGAGCGGGCCGACCTACGCCGCTTTGGTAGCTCGCAATGTTGGGCTTCCCCGATGGAGCCGGGTCAGCGCCAACCTACGGCGCTCGGCGCCAACCTGCAAGATCGCCCCGAAACGGTTTGTTGGGCTTCGGTGGGATCGGTGGGATAGGTGGGATAGGTGGCGAGCGGTAGCGAGCGGGATTGAGCGGGTCGCATTGTTGGGCTTCCCCGATGGAGCCGGGTCAGCGCCAACCTACAAGAGGGGGCCGACCTACGCCGCTTTGGTAGGTTGGGTTGATCCCGGAACTTGTTCCGGGAGAAGCCCAACGATCAAGCTTCCGTAGGTTGGTGCTGACCCCGGACTCGGTCCGGGGGAAGCCCAACACCCGATCAAAATTCAGGGGATACGATGCGATACAGAAGGTCCGACATCGCCGGTGGAACCTATTTCTTCACGGTCACCCTCGCGGATCGATCGTCCCGCCTGCTGGTCGAGCACATCGACGATTTGCGCGCCGCGGTGAGAACCGTCAAACGCCATCACCCGTTCGAAATCGTCGCCTGGGTGGTGCTACCCGAACACATGCACGCGATCTGGGCGTTGCCCGAGGACGACCGCGACTTCTCCGGACGTTGGTCTCTGATCAAAAGCAGCTTTTCGCGCGCCATCGCACGGACCGAAGCCGTCTCGGCTTCACGCGCCGGCAAGCGCGAGCGCGGAGTATGGCAACGGCGGTTCTGGGAGCATTTGATTCGTGACGAGATTGACCTGCAGCGTCACATCGATTACGTGCACATCAATCCCGTCAAACATGGGCATGTCGAACGGGCGGCAGATTGGCCGCATTCGTCGATCCATCGTTACATCGAGGCAGGATGGTTGACCGCCGATTGGGCGGCCGATGTCGAAGGTGGCGGGATCGGTGGCGAGCGGGATTGATGCGGCTCGCAATGTTGGGCTTCCCCGATGAAGCCGGGTCAGCCCAACCTACGGCGCTCAGTGCCAACCTACGCAGCTTATGCTCGCATTGTTGGGCTTCCCGATGGAGCCGGGTAGCCCAACCTACGCAGCTTATGCTTGATTGTTGAGCTTCCCGATGGAGCCGGGTAGCCCAACCTACGCAGCTTATGCTCGATTGTTGGGCTTCCCCGATGGAGCCGGGTCAGCCCAATCTACGCCGCTTATGCTCGATTGGTGGGCTTCCCGATGGCGCCGGGTCAGCCCAACCTACGGCGCTCAGTGCCAACCTACGCCGCTTCGGTAGGTTGGGCTGATCCCGGACTTTGTCCGGGAGAAGCCCAACAGCTCTTCAGGCGTTTCCGTAAAACAACTCGCGCCCGATCAGCATCCGCCGGATCTCGTTGGTGCCGGCGCCGATTTCGTACAGCTTGGCGTCGCGCAGGATGCGCCCGGCCGGATACTCGTTGATGTAGCCGTTGCCGCCGAGCGCCTGGATCGCTTCCAGGGCCATCTGCACCGCGCTTCGCGAGGCATGCAGCAGGCACGAGGCCGGATCGACGCGCGATTTCACGCCGCGGTCGAAATCCCGCGCGACCATGTAGGCATAGGCGCGCGCGGATTGCAGCAATGTATACATGTCCGCAATCTTCGCCTGCATGATGCCGAAGGTGCCGATCGGTGCGTTGAACTGGCGGCGCTCGCGCACGTAGGGCAGGGCGATGTCGAGCGCCGCCTGCATCAGGCCGACCGGGCCGCCGGAGAGCACCAGACGCTCGGTGTCCAGCCCGCTCATCAGTACGCGCACGCCTTCGTTGACTTCACCGACGCGGTTGGCGTCCGGGATCTCGCAGTTCTCGAAGACGAGTTCGCAGGTATTGCTGCCGCGCATGCCGAGCTTGTCGAGCTTCTGCGCGGTCGAAAAACCTTGCATGCCTTTTTCGACGATGAACGCGGTCATGCAGCGGCTGCCGGCGCGCTTGTCGGCAGTACGCATGTAGACCAGCAGCACGTCGGCATCCGGGCCGTTCGTGATCCACATCTTGTTGCCGTTGGCGATCCAGGC
>DASUJD010000081.1:0-7997 GCA_036279455.1 Rhodanobacteraceae bacterium
CATGCGTTCGTCACCAACGCACGAAGTATGGCACCGCCATCAGCGCGATGCCGACGATCACCGTCAGCAGCGCACTCGATACGAACCACGGGTACACGATCAGCGCAATGCCGCACACCAGCGGCACGGTCATCGACTGGCGCTTGCCATAGATGAAAAAGCCGACGCCGATCGCGCCGAACAGCATGCCCCAGAGCAGGGTGGCGGGAGTCGGCATGGCGCGCCTCACTGCAACTCGAACCGAATCCGGCGGGTGGCCGGATCTGCTTCCAGCAGTTTCACGGTGATGCGCTCGCCGAGCGGCAGATCGCGATCGGCGTCGATGCGGGTTTCGATGGCGGGTTGCTGGATCATCATCGTGCCAACGCATCCATCGCCATCCTCGAGATTGGTGACGATGGCTGGAAAGCTATCGCCGACATGCGGGGACAGCACGACCGCTTCCAGCAGATCCACCGTCGCATGCTCGAACTGGCCGGCGGTGCGGTCGGCGCCGCGCATCGTGTCGGGCAACGTATCGAGTTTTTCCAGCACCCACCCGGGAACCGGCTTGCCGGCGCACAACGCGACGCAGGCCTCGCCCGCGTAACGATCGACCAACCTCCGCAACGGTGCGGTCGCGTGGGTGTATTCGGCGGCCAGCGCCGATTGCATCCGCCGTGGCGGCAGTGCGCCATGGAAACTCGTGTAACCCGCGCCGCGCAGCACTCGGGTGCAGGCCACCAGCATCGCGACCTGTGCGGGGTCGGAAGGATCGAGCGCATCGATGAATGCGGGATACGCGCGCTCCGGCGGCCACGCGAGTTTCAACCTGGATGCGGTCTGGTGCAGCTGCGCGATGGCCTCCTGGTCGGGTGCGGGAAGGGTGCGCAGGATGCCGACCTTGCCCTTGAGCATGATGTTGGCCGCGGCCATTCCGGTGAGCAGCGAAATCTGCTCGTTCCAGTCCTCGACTGGATGACGCGCGCGGTAGGTAAGCGTCCAGTGGCCGTCCACGCGCGTCGCTTCCTGCTCGGGCAACGGCAAGCTGATGGCGCCGAGTTTATGTGCGTGCTGCTTGCGCAGTTCGCCGACTTCGCGCAGCAGTGCCCACATCGGATCGGCCTTGCCGACGTCGATGGCTGCCTGCACGCTGCCATAGTCGCAGCGCTGGCGGCTTTTCACCTGCGCACGCTGCACATCGGCCTGCGTGCATTCGCCCGTGACATCGAGATCGATCGTCCACAACAGCGCCGGGCGTAGTTGATCCGGAAGCAGCGAGGCCGCGCCTTCGGAGAGCGTGCGCGGATGCAGAGGAATGGTGTGGCCGATGCCGTACAGGGTCTCGCCGCGACGATTGGCTTCCGCATCGGTGGCGCCGCCGGGCGCGACAAACGAGGCAATATCGGCGATGGCGTAATACACACGATAACCGTTGCCGATGCGTTCCAGCCACATCGCCTGGTCGAGGTCCATCGAGCCGGGCGGATCGATCGTGACAAAGGGAATGTCGGTGCGGTCGAGGTCGGGCAGTGTCACGTTCAAGGCGGCGTTGCGCGCCCCGGCTTCCACTTCGGGTGGAAAGGCATCTGCGAGGTGCATCTTGCGGCGGATCACGCCGAGGCCTTGCTCCAGGACTGGATCGTCCGGTGCGTTGATGCGCAGTCGACGGGTAGTCGGCATCGGATTTTCCTGCAGGTCACCCCCACCAGAACACCGTCGCGATGATCGCGTACAGCGCCAGCATCGTCACGCCTTCGCCCCAGTTGGATTCGCCGTCGAAGGTGATGAACGCCGTCACCAGCACCGCGATTGCAACGGTCGCCACCAGCATCGGCGGGAACACCAGCGTCAAGGGTGTGAAGCCGAACACGCGCGACAGGATCACCAGCGCGGGCGCAAGCACCAGCGCGATCTGCAACGGCGAATTGATCACCACCGAAAATGCGTATTCCGAACGGTTCTTGGACGCGAGTTGGATGCCGACCACGTTCTCGACCGCGTTGCCTGCGATGGCGACGATCACGAGGCCGGCGAACGCGTCGGAAATGTCCAAGCGGTGCATGGCCGGTTCCAGTGCATGCACGAACCATTCCGATACGAACGCGGCCGCGACCGCCGAGACGGTGAGCATCACCAGCGCCAGCGTGAGCGGCCAACGCGGCGGTTCATGCTGTTCGGCGGCATCGCCCGCGGGCTTGCTTTTCAACGAGGCGGGCAGGGTAATCGCGAACAACGCCAGCAGGATCACCGCCACCACCAGCGATATCGTATCCTCGTGCGGCGCTGCAGGCGTGTGCACGTAGCTCGCAAGCGAAGGCACCACCATCGCCGCGACCGCCAGCAACATCAGCACCGTGATGGAGCGCGCGCGCTGCGAGTCGATGTGCTGGGTACCATGGCGTACGCCGCCTACCGTGAAGGCAAGGCCCAGCACCAGCAGCAGGTTGGCGAGGATGGAGCCGATCAGCGCCGCCTGCACCACCAGCATCAACCCGGCTTTCAGCGCGAACAGCGCGATGAAGAGTTCCGGCAGGTTGCCCAGCGCGGATTGCAGCACACCGGTCGCTCCCGCGCCGAAGCGGTCACCCAGTTGTTCGACCGAGCGCCCGACCAGCGCCGCCAGCAACGCCACCGCGAGCCCCGAGCACAAAAAGGCAAGCACGGCACTCGCGTTCATGTAGCGGGTGAAGCCGGCGACGATGACCAGCAGCAAACTCCCGCCGACGATGATCCAGTCGGAGCGAATGAACACACGCCGGCGCGATGACGTGCTCACGTGATCACCCTCGCTGCCATGCTGGCAATGCACGCTCTCACTTCGAATCCCTGTGCTCGGCGGAGGATTTCGCCCGTTTGAAGTGCAGCGACGATTCCGCCAGCGTCAGGCGAATCGGTCGATTCAACGCGTCGACATCGAAGGTGGCGTAATCGTCGCCGTAGAACTTGTAGCGCCAGGTGACGTGGAAGGTATTGTCGTGCCAAGGCGTGAGATCGCCGGTGAAATCGGGATTGCCGAGCGTGAGCACCAGATGGCCGTGTTCGAGCGCGACGTGAGCGTCACCGTCCAGTTTGTCCGTGTAGGTCCCGGCGTAATCCGCCAATGGCAGCGACGGCTTGCTGCCGGCAATGCGCGTGTCGGCGAGTTTCTTTTCCGTGGATTCGCCTTCGGCGTCGTCCTTGCGTTCGGCAGCCAGCAGGGCAGGTTCAAGGTCGTGGCGTGGCAGATCCAGCATGGTTTGCAGCATCCGCGCAACGATCGCGAAACGCGCGTTGGCCTGATTCATGTTCGACAGCACCGCGATGCCGAGCTGCGCGTCCGGCACCAGCACCACGGCCGAAGCCATGCCGTCGATGTCGCCGGCGTGCCACACCAGAATGTGGCCGTGATCATCCTGGATGAACAACCCGAGGCCATAGGTATGGAACGTCCCGCCCGGCATCCATGCGCGGATTTCGCGCCCGATGCCAGTGCCGGGTGCAATCAGCATTTGCGGCGTTTCCATCGCCGCCATGACCTTGGCATCGAGCACCGTCTTGCCATCGTGTTTGCCGTCGGCAAGCAGCATTTCCAACCAATGGCTCATGTCGTCGGCGCTGGACCAGATGCCGCCCACCGCCGCGAACACGTCCATGTTGTGCGGCCAATAGCGACGGATCACCGCGGGTTTGTCATCGATCATGCCGTGCGGCACTGCAACGTCGGTGGATGCGGCGACCCCGGCATCGGTGCTGACCGTGTTGTCCATGCCGAGCGGCCGGAACAGGTGCGCGGCCACGTAATCGTTCCAACTCTGGCCCGTGATAGCCGGAATGAAGCGGCTGGCCATGAGGTACTGGACGTTGTTGTAACAAAAGGTGGTGCGGAAACCGTATTCGGGTTTCTGGTAACGCATCCGTTCGATGATGTCGGTCGCGTCGCTGGTGTACCACGCGGCACCCGGATCGCAGTAACCGCTGCGGTGGGTCAGCAGGTCGCGCAGCGTGAGGTGTTGCATGACGTAGGAACTTTGCAGCCGGAAGTCCTTCAGCTCGTCGATGACGGGCGTATCCCATTTCAACTTGCCGGATGCGACCAGCGTGCCCAGTGCGGCGGCGGTGAATGCCTTGGTGTTGGAGCCGATGTCGAACAGGGTGTCGGCATCGACCTTGCCGGGCTTGCCGAGTTCGCGCACGCCATAGCCACGCGCCAGTACCACCTTGCCATCCTTGACCACCGCGATCGCGAGGCCGGGCACGTGCCAGTCGTGCATCACCTGCTGCACGTAGGCGTCGAGTCCCCGCAACTGCGTCGGTGTCGACACTGGCTGCGGCGGCGCAGCCAGCGCCGGCAAAGCGATGAGGGCCAGCAACAACCACGACCATGAACGTGTACGCATTGTCATCCCCGCGACGGCATCGAGGTCGCGGCATTGTGGCACGGCTGCGGCAGGCGCCGCAGCCGTGCGGATGAAGGTATCGTTACGGCGTCGCAGTTTCGGCGGCCCCGATGGCGTCAGGCAATTCGAACCGGTATGCAGCCGGAATCTTCGCGTCCGGCCGCGCCACGTGGTACATCGCCCACGCGATCTGCTTTTCCAGCCAGTCGCGGTCCTTGCCCTTCACGTACAGGTTGCCGTGGGTCTTGCCGGGCAGGAACTGGACTTCCGCATTGGCGTGCACGCTTGCCAGCACGCCCTTCAGCAGCTTGGCCGACTGATTGAGATAGAACGTGTCGGCGGTGCCCACGATCACGTGGATCTTGCCGTCGAGATACGGCTTGAGTTCCGGCCACTGCGTCTTGATGCGATACGCGATGTCGTAATGGTCGCGCCAGTAGCGGACAACGTTCGGGTTGACCTTGCCGGTTGCACGATTGAACATCTGCTCGGGCCGGCCATCAGGCCCGCGCGGCGAGAATACCCAGTCGAACGAGGCCATCTGCCCGCCGTAAGGGCCCAGTACGCGTTCCAGCTGCGCGAATTGCTTGAAGGTTGCGATGACCTTGCCGTCGGCGCGCACCAGCGGGTTCGGCGATCCGTCGGGTTTGACGTACACGCTGGCGTTGGCGGCGTAAAGATTGGCCACGGTGAAATCGTGGAAATCGCTGGGGTCGGGCGACGTGGACCAGGTGCCGCCAAAGATTTTCGGGTAGCGCACCTGCAGCCACAGCGTGGCCCAGCCGCCTGACGAGTGGCCGGTGAGAAAACGTCCGCTGGCTTTCGCATCCATCCGGTAATGCGATTCCAGGTACGGGATCAATTCGGTCGTGAGCGCCGTGCCCCAGGGGCCGTTGTTCACCGAGTCGGCGAACTCGTGGGTACCGGTGGGGCTGGACTCGTCGAGGAATACCCAGATCATCGGCGGCATCTTGTTGTCGGCCATGTCCGACCAGATGCCAGCGGCCTTGAAGGTCAGGTAGGCGAGGTTGCCCCCGAAACCATGGGTGAAATACACCGTCGGATAGTGCGCATTCGCGTTCTTGTCGTAGCCGGGCGGCAACAACACCCAGCCCTTCATGTGGATGGGGCGTCCCCAGAATGTCGTCAGTGCGGGGCTGACGAAGTCGAGCGCGCGGCTGTGTTTCTCCGCCGTTTGCATCGCGGAGGCCAGTGTGTCGCGAACCTTGGCCGGAAAGCGCGAAGGCACCGTCCACGGCTGCATCTTGTCGGTGAGTTCGTGAGTCAGGCGCAAGGTCGGAATCGTGGCCTGACCGTCGAATGCCACATTGATCACGTCACTGACCAGATCGCCTGCCCCGCGCCCGCCGTAGTTGTAGCTGTGGTTGACGTCCAGCACCGCCTGCATGTCGTAATGGCCGGCAGACAGCTTGGAGAAGCCTTCGGGAAAGGCCAGCGCGTCGGCGTCTATCAGCACCGAGGCGCCGGGCGCAAGACCGGTCACGTTCATCGACGCCACTGCGGTTTGCGTGGGCCGGAATTCGCTGGTATCGACTTTGGTGACCTTGCCACCCTTGGCGTGCGCCTCGGCATCTTTTGCCGGAATCGCAAACAGCAACAGCCGGCCCGACACCGGCTGCGAGGAAGCGCCATCCAGCGTGACGCGAAACAGCCGGTGCGGCACCAGCTTCGCGGGCGGCGCTGCCAAGGCAAGCGGCGCGACCAACAACAGCAACAACCACAAACCCGAACGCGTACGCATGACCGACCCCTTCATCGTTGGGAAGACGCGCATTGTTGCATGATCGGTGAGCTGCGGGTCGGCCCCGGCCAACCTGCCGCGAAGGCGTCACAGTCAAGGTGCCGCCGCACCTCCAACCGTGAATGTGTTGTTGGCGCGATTGACGTCCGGCAGCTTGCCATCCGCATCGATGGTCGCGCTCTTGATGCGCTTGCCGCCCGCCACCGCCACGCCGAATCGTGTGTGCTGCATCCAGGTGGCGACCGGTACACGGACGCGCGTGGTGCTGCCATCGGTGAACGTCACCTTCAGCATCGCCGGCATCGCGAACTTGTCCAGGTTCGCGACCGTCACCAACGCACCCTTGGCCGGATCGTTGTCGACGTACTTCACGCCTGTCACTGCAAGATCGAGCTTCCAGTTGTGGGCGAACCAGCCGCGCCAGTACCACGACAGGTCTTCGCCCGCTGCGCTGTCCATCAAGCGGAAGAAATCGGAAGGCGAAGGGTGCCTGAAGGCCCAGTCGTGCACGTATTGCCTGAAAGCGGCGTCGAAGCGTTGCGGCCCCAGGACCTGCTCGCGCAGCAGCGTCAAGCCATACGCGGTCTTGAAGTACGTCACCGGATGCCGGTACTTCTCCTTGATCGCGTCGGCGCGAGTCAGCGGCGGCACGGCATCCGGATCATCGAACACCTGCTTGACGATGTCGCTGGCGGGATTGCCCGTCAGTGGCGCGTACTCGCTGTCCTGCTTCGGCGCGAACTGGCCGTTGTGGGTCTTGCCCCAGGCCGCCTGCGCCAACGCGTCGACGAAAGTGTTGAAGCCTTCGTCCATGAACGCGTTGCGACGCTCGTTGCTGCCCACGATCATCGGAAACCAGGTGTGACCAACTTCGTGCACGCCGAGCATGAACAGGCCCTTGCCCTTGGCCTTGTACCAGTCGAACACGATGCCGGGGTACTCCATGCCGCCGGCGATGCCGGCCTCGGCGATCGCGTTGGCCCACGGGTAATCGACACCGGTGTATCGGGAGAAAAATTCCACCGTGTACTTCACGCCCTGGGTGGAATCCTGCCAGCCATCCTTGGAAATGCTTTCGACCGGGTACGCCGATTGCGCCAGCGCGTGCTTGCCGTTCGGCAGGTCGATGCGCGCCGCATCCCACACGTAGGCGGTCGATGCGCCGAAGGCGACGTCACGGCTGTCGTGCATCTTGAAATGCCAGGTCAGCGTGCCGCCTTGTTTCGGACGGCTTGCGGAATCGGTCACCTCCGACGGCTTGCGGATCATCACCGTCTTGTCGCTGTTGCGGGCCTTCGCGAACCGCGCGATTTCGGTTTTGGTCAACACTTCGTCGGGGTTCACCAGCCGGCCCGAACCGACCACGATCATGTTCGAAGGTACGGTGACGGAATAGTCGAAGTCGCCGTATTCGAGGTAGAACTCGTTGTTGAGGAAGGGCAGGGTGTCCCAGCCACGCAGGTCGTCGTACACGCACATGCGCGGGTACCACTGCGCCATCTCGAAAATGTCGCCGTTCCTGGTGTGGAACCAATCGTTGCGACCGCCGAACTGGCCGGGCACGACGTAATGCCACGCGATGCGCACGCGCACCTTGCCACCGTGCGCGGCGACCGGTTGTGGCAGATCGATGCGCATGCGGGTGTCGCTGACGATGTAATGCGTGGTGCTGGCGCCGTGCGCGGTTTCAACCCGCACTTCGGTGATCACGTCGCCATCGGTATGGTCGTTCGGACCAGGCGCACGATCGGCGCTGAAGTTGCCGCGCGCATCCTTGCGGTACAAGTTCTGGTCCACCTGCAGCCACAAATAATTCAGCGCTTCCGGACTGTTGTTGGTGTAAGTGATGGTTTCCGTGCCGGTGAGCGTCTTGGCGG
>DASUJD010000082.1:0-9588 GCA_036279455.1 Rhodanobacteraceae bacterium
CTGGCTGAGGCCCGACAACATCCCGGTCGGGGTGGAATGCCCAGTGGAAATCAAGCAGATACCGGGCGGTCAGGTGGTTTCTGCCAAAGTATTGCCCAGTTGTCCGTTCAACGACGTGGCCAAGGCGTCGGTTGAACATGCGGTGCTGCGGTCCTCGCCACTGCCCTACAAGGGGTTTGAAAAACAGTTCAGCCGCGACATCATCTTCAATTTCAAGGTGACCTCATCGCAATGAAAGGTGCTCGAATCATGCGAATGCCCAAAATTCTGCTTGCCCTGACCCTGACGTTGCTTGCGGCGTTGTTTGCCACGCAAGCCTGCGCGCAGGGCTTGACGGTACAGATCGTCAACGGCGTGCCTTCCGCGATTCCGATCACGGTAGTGCCGTTCGGACAGGAGGGATCGGGGCCGGCGTCGCCGGTGGATCTCGCGCAGATCGTCAGCATGGATCTGGACCGCTGCGGCAAGTTCCGCAGCCTTCCCACCGGAGAAATCGTGGAGTCGCCCACCACCGGCTCGCAGATCCATTTCGCGACCTGGCAGCAGTTGAAGCAGGACTACATCGTGGTCGGCCGTACCAGCTACAGCGGCGGCGCGCTCAAGGCCGATTTCGAACTGTGGGACGTCAACAAGCACCAGCAACTACTGGCCTTGTCGATCACCGGGCAAGGCAGTGACCTGCGTCGGGTCGCGCATCAGATTGCCGACCAGATCTACCAGAAGGTCATCGGTGTGCGCGGTGCGTTCGATACCCGCATTGCCTACGTCACGATGGTCGGCCTCGGCAAGGACGCGAAATATTCGCTGGTCGTCGCCGATTCCGACGGTTACAACCCGCAGACCGTGGTGCGCTCGCACGAAGCGCTGTTGTCGCCGGCATGGTCGCCGAACGGCAATGAACTGGCATACGTCTCGTTCGAGAGCGGCGACTCGGCGATTTACATCCAGAACATCGCCACCGGCGCGCGCCGGGTGGTTTCCGCACGACCCGGCATCAACGGCGCACCGAATTTCTCGCCGGACGGCAAGAAGCTGGCAGTGAGCCTGTCGTTCCAGGACAACCCGGAAATCTACGTCATGGATCTCGCCACCGGCGCACTCACCCGGCTCACCCACAATCTCGCGATCGATACCGAGCCACGCTGGACGCCCGATGGCCAGAACGTCGTCTTCACTTCCGGCCGTTCCGGCAAGCCGCAGCTGTACGAAATTCCTGCCACCGGCGGCACGCCGCAACGGCTCACTTTCCAGGGCCAGTACAACGCCAATTCGTCGATCAGCTACGACGGCAAGAAAATCGCGATGGTGCAGGGCAACGGGAACGTGTATCGTATTGCGGTCATGGATCGCTCCCTTGGCGGTCAGGAGATTTTCATTTCGCCAGGCAACCTTGACGACGCGCCAAGCTGGGCTCCGAACGCAAGCATGCTCCTGTACGCGGCCACAGAGGGCCCCCGCGGCGTGCTCTACGCCGTTTCGGCCGACGGGAGAGTGCGCCAACGGCTGGTGCTCAGCGATGGCGACGTGCGCGAGCCTGCCTGGGGCCCATACCGGAATCCTTGACGTCGCCTTGATCGGCAGGATGTTTCAATTCAAGATGTTGTACCCCCACCACCCACTCACCCGCTCAATAAAGGATGGATTCGCCATGAACGCAACCGTTCGCGTCTCCGTGATTGCATTGTTCTGCCTGGCCGCAGCGGCCTGCGCCAAGAAGCAGGAAGTCAAGCCACCGCCGCCTCCGCCCACGCCGCAACCGACCACCACCGCGCCGACTACCCCGTCGGGGGTGTTCACGCCGGCAGATCTGCAGAGCAATTCCTGCCTGCGCACCCGCGTGGTGTATTTCGATTTCGACAAGAGTGACATCAAACCCGAGTTCGACAACATCATCGCCTGCCATGCCAAGTACCTGCGCGATCGCCCACAGGCGCGCATGACCCTGGAAGGCAATACCGACGAACGCGGTACCCGTGAGTACAACCTCGGCCTCGGCGAGCACCGTGGCAACGCGGTGGCCAGCGCGCTGGAAGCCGCCGGTGCCTCGGCTGACCAGATCAAGGTCGTCAGCTATGGAGAAGAGCGCCCGGTGTGCCGCGAGCACAATGAGGGCTGCTGGCACCAGAACCGCCGCGTCAACATCGTTTACACCACCGAGTGACCGGTTCGACAGCCCACGCAAGTGTGCACCGCATGCGGTGCAGAGCCTCGACGATCATGGCCGCTTCTGCGGCCATGATCGTTGCCGGGGCCGGCGTATCCAGCGCCCGCGCACAAACTGCGCAGCCGACGACTTCGCCGCCACCCTCGCAAAGCCTGGTGCTGGTCAACCAGATCCAGAACCTGCGCGATCAGATGCAGCAAATGCAGGGACAGATCGAAGTGTTGCAACACAAGTTGCAGCAACTCCAGCAGACCAGCAAGGAACAATATGTCGACCTGGATTCCCGGGTTGGCAAGCTGGAACACGCGCAAGCCGCTCCGGCAGAATCGCCGCCGCCGGTGTCGTCCATCCCCGCGGCCGAGGTTGCCTCCGTGTCGACGGCCGGGCCGATGCCGGCTTCCGAAAAAGTGGCGGCACAGTCCGACTTCGATGCTGCATTCAAGTCGCTGCGCGCCGGCAACTACGTCGATTCGGCGCGCAGTTTCCGGGCTTTCATCGGCAAGTATCCCGACAGCCCGCTGGTGTCGAATGCGTACTATTGGCTCGGTGGTTCGTATTACGTCACCCGGAACTACAAGCCTGCATTGGCGGCGTTTCAGACCTTGCTTGAGAAATATCCGGGTAGCGGCAAGGCGTCGGAAGCACAACTCAGGTTGGCCGATTGCCAGATCGCGCTGAAAGACTATGTGGCTGCACGTGCCACGCTGCAGGCGGTCATCAAGGCGCACCCGGGCACGCCGCTGGAAAAACGCGCGCGCGACCGCATGCAGGACATTCCGGCGGCCACGAGCGCGAAATGATGCGGCAATGACCAGCGGGGGGGACGGACCACGCAAGGCGGTGGTGCTGGTTTCCGGCGGCATGGATTCAGCCGTTGCGCTGGCGTTGGCGCGCGCGCAAGGTTTCGCGTGCCACGCCTTGTCGATCGCCTATGGACAACGGCACGCATCGGAGCTCGCCGCCGCCGCACGCGTCGCAGCAATGCTGGGCGCGGTCGAGCACAAGACCGTGTCGGTCGATCTGCGCAGCATCGGCGGGTCCGCGCTCACCGCCGACATTGCGGTGCCCGAACACGTCGACACGCATGACGGGCACGATATACCGGTTACCTACGTGCCCGCGCGCAACACCATCATGCTCGCGATTGCACTGGGCTGGGCGGAAGTACTGGACGCCAACGACATCTTCTGCGGCGTCAATGCAGTCGATTACTCCGGCTATCCCGATTGTCGACCGGCGTTCATTGAAGCGTTCGGCCGGCTTGCCAATCTCGCGACCAGGGCAGGCGTCGAAGGTCACCACCTGAGCGTCCGCGCGCCGCTTGTCGACATGAGCAAAGCCGATATCGTGCGCGAGGGCGTGCGTCTGGGCGTCGATTTCTCGGCGACGATTTCCTGCTACAGCGCGGATGCCGAAGGCCGCGCCTGCGGCCGCTGCGATGCCTGCGTGCTGCGCGCGCGCGGATTCGCCGACGCCGGCGTCGGCGACCCCACGCACTATGCGCCGTCGCGTCGAGGAGGGTGATATGGAACTGTTCATCGCGATCCTTGCGCTGCTCATTTCCACGCTGATCGGGGTATGGACGTTGCGGCACACACGCGAACAGGCGCGGGCGGCGCGTCTGGCCAATGTCACCAACATCGTCAGCGTCGAACGCAGTCTTGCCCATGTACCGACGGCGGTGCGATTCCACGGAATTTCGCAACAGGAGCTGGATGAGGCAGGGGTCAGTGCGGCTGAGCTTGCGTACCTGGTTGCCAGTTGCAGCGCGACCAGCCTGTATCACAATTCATCGGACGAAAATTCCAGACAACCGTTCGCGCGGGGCAATTACCGCCGAAACATGTGCGAATCGGCGGATTTCCGCAGGGCGTGGCCGTTGTTGAAGCGCATGATGAACGCTGGCACCTTCGTGTCGAGGATGGATGCGACCATCGCTGCAATAGAAGCGCAACGGCCGAGGTGAATACGACCGGCGATGTTCGCCGATCCATCCATGGCTTGTAAGCGCCGCACGCACATTTTAAGCTTCGCGGTTCTGTGCGGGCCGTTAGCTCAGCGGTAGAGCAGTGGACTTTTAATCCATTGGTCGAAGGTTCGATCCCTTCACGGCCCACCAATCATGCAGTAACCGGTACGAACCCGGACGGGGCCCGGCCCGTCGAGTTGACAGTGCCCAGGCGTCCAGATGCGCCTCCCCACGAAGATTCGTGGGTCGCCCGTTCCGGGCTTCCGGCTCCCGCAGGTGTTTGGAGTCGGCCGCACCTATTTGAATGGCTTGAGCATGTCATCCAGATAATTCGGCGTGCCCTTGCTGCGTACCAGGTGCGCGTACTCGAAACCACCGTAGTAGGGGATGCTCACCGTCTTGTACTGGTTGCCTTCCTGCACCAGCAACTGGACCGGGGTGTGATCCTTGTGCGCGGTCTTGACGGCATCGACAAGCTCATCCCTTGTGTAGCTTTTGCCGTTGATGGCGACGATCGTCATGCCGGGCGTGAGGCCCGCCTTGAACGCAGGGCCGTTCCAGCGCACGCCGAACAGCTCGCCTTTGTCCGACGGCGACAAGCCGATGGAGTAGTCGAGGTAGGGAATGCGCGTGAAGCGACGCATTCTGGTGGGCATCTTGTTCTTGGGTTGCTTGGGCGGCGTATCGTTGTATACGACGTTCCAGCCTCCGAGCTGGATGCCGTTCTCAGGCAGGTTGGGGCCCGTGTAATCCAGTCGCGTACGCAGGAATTTGGTCCAGTCGTAGGGCTGCACCTTGTTGAGGGCATCGACGACGTCCTGGAACGTATATGTTCTGGTGACGTAACTGCCGTTGTCCATGCCGTAGAACGACCTGAGGAAGTTGTTCAACGAACGCGCGTTGTGGCTCAACTGCCGGATCTTCATGTCCACGTTCAGCCACAACAACCAGCCTTCCTGGTAGAAGTCCGTGCCGCGGCGGTAACCGAACCAATCGCGGCTTTCCTTGTAATAGCTGACGATGCCCCCCGTCGCGGTATCCTGCAGAGAGCGCCAGCTCCGGCCGGGTGTATGCGCCAGCCGCACCGCCGTTTGCAACAGCGCCTTGTGGTACATCTCGGGCGTCCACAAGCCTGCACGCGTTGCCTGCACGTGCGCCAGATACGCGGTAAGCCCTTCGTACACCCACAACAGGTTGTCCTGCATGGGCACGTTGAAATTGGGTGTCCACAGCTTGGCCGGGCGCCGGAACTTGCCATTCCACGAGTGCGACATCTCGTGCGGCATCAGTGTCGCACCGAATTTGAAGGCCGTCTTGTTGGTGAAGTAATCCGCTCCCAGCCGATCGTCGCTCGACTGGTGGTGTTCGAGCCCGAAATGATTGGTGTGGTCAGACAGCGTCAACAGCAGGTCGTAATGCTTGAAGTGATGCGACTGGAACAGTGCCAGTTGCTGTTTGACGAAGCTGCGCAGCCCCGCGATCTGCTTCTTGTCGGCCTTGACGTCGTCGGCGGTATCGCCGACCACGTCCACGTAGATCGGCAGGTTGCTGCCCGTATTGAGGTCGATGCGATTGAAGTAGCGGCCGGAAATCAGCGGTGAATCGACGAAATCGTTGAACGTGATCGGCTTGAAATGGATGGTGTTGCCGCTCTGGCTCGCGACGCGCATCGCGCTGGCGAACTTGAAACCCTGCGGCAACTCGACGGTGGGCTGGATGGTAATGTCACGCGAGTAATAGCCAGCCGGATAGAACGCCACCTGGTTGAATTCGACATCCACGATATTCGGCGTCACCGATACGCCTGCACCGAACGCGCCGCCGTGGAACGGCGACAGGAACTGGAAGCCGATGTCGAGCCGGGTCACGCCCTGCGGAACGTCTACATGGAACGTGTAGTTGTCGCCCTTGTCGCGCTCCCATGGGATCTTCTGGCCGTTGGCCTTGACGGTCAGCCCAGCCATGTTGCCGACCGGCCCGGTCGGTCCGTGCTCGCCCGGAATCCACTTCGGGTAGTAGAAGGTGAAAGGACCCGGCGTGACCGGAATCGTCTCGTTCACGTAGAAGACGTGCCGTTGCGGCGCATGCGTCAGGTCGACGTTTACGGTGAGCGAACCGAGGTAGGGCGTATCCTTTGGCGTCTTGGTGACGGTATAGGTGTATGAGGCGGCTTGTGCAGCAGGAGCGACGATGGTCAGCGCCGCGGCAATGGCCAGGGCCAGTGCGCTGGAATGAACGAGTATGGATTTCACATGAATTCTCCCGTAGAGACCCGTAGCAGACTCTGCTGTCCTGCCGATTTACCCATGCTAGAACGTGAACCCCGCATCCACCCCATGCCACAAGTCACATAAGTGGGTTGCCAGCCGCCTGTCTGTTTTTGCCAGGGCATTTGGCGTGACCGGGCTTGCGCACGCTGTCGTTGTCGCTGTGTTGCCTGTTCCCGATCGGTCGAGCAGGGCCGGCAAGGTGCCGAGGTTCGCGCACGGCTCCGTGCGCACAGGTCCTGACGTGATGCTTGGACCAAGGCATGACGCGGGCAAGCCACGTACGGTTCCCGGATCTCACTCGCGCAGGATCGGGCGATTCCACTGCGCCGGCAGATCCACGGCTGGTTCCGTGCCGCGATTCTCAGCGGTGAATTGCGCCCGGGTCAGGGCATACCGTCAACCAGAAGTCTGGCAGCCGATCTGCGCATTTCGCGCACGCCGGTGTTGGTCGCCTTCGAACAACTCCACGCCGAGGGTTATCTGGAGCAGCGAGAAGTCATGGCGACAAATTGTTGCAGTTTGTGCGAAGTACAGCTTGCGGCCCGGCGCTGAACCAACCTTTCGGAAAAAGTGCACGCGCAGCGCTGACGCCGGGCCATCGAAAAGGGACGTGCCGGTTGCCTGGAACCCGACGGCGAGTCGAGCGTGACCGTCTTGCACAGACCATCGCGCCCGGTGAAGTCTGCCCGCGCCGGCGCGGTGTCGCGCGTTCTGTCGGCGGAGCGCAAGCAAGGCTCGCCGTTGCCCACCGTCTTTCTGCCAATCATCACTTCAAGCCGCTCGTGGCGCGCGCTCCGGTGCGCCACCCAGCGTTCGTTCACACAGCGCTGCCGGTGTCCCGGCATCGGCAAAGCGCGAGGGGTCTGCCTTCACGGCTCTCCCGATTTCCAGCCCGACTCGATCCGTCGTTGTGCTCCGTTAACGCCGCCGCAGTCCACACGATCTAGGATAAGACTTCGCGACGAAGGAAGGAGGAACGACATGGATATCGCGGATCAAGGGAAAACGGCAATTCGGAGCGGCACCGACACCCTGGAGGATGCGGCGCACAGGATGAAACACGGTGTGCTGCACACGGGTCGGGAAGTCAACTCCTTCGTGCATCGGCGACCAGTCGAAACTGCGCTGCTCAGTGCGGCGACGGCTTGCCTGATCACCGGGCTCGCGTTCTGGTTCACCCGCCCCGATTGAGCCGCCTCGATTGAGCATGGCCGGCGCCCGCGCGTCAGTTCTCGCTGGAGCGTAATCGCTGCAGCAGCACCGGCACCAGCGCCAGCAGGCCCAGGCCCACCAGCGGCAGCCAGATGTGTGGTTGCAGGATCAGATCGGGTGACAAACCCTTGCCTTCGGCGATGGACTGGTTGAGCCCAGCGCCGATCGCGGTTTCGAATACCAGCATGACCACGCCACCCGATGCCGTAGCCAAGGTGAACAGCCATACCGGGCAGCGCAGCCATGCCAGTGCCACGGTGACGCCGCCGAACGGAAACAGCGGCACGAAACGCAGGAACAGCGTGTAGGAAATGGGGTTCGCCTGATAACCCTGGCGCACGCTTTCAACGAACTTTGGAGGCGGTCGCTTGCCTGCGCCGAATGCGTGACGCGCGGCAAAGAACAACAACAGCGATCCCAATACCTCACCGGCCAGCGACAGGCCGATCGCCTTTCCCATGCCGAACAGCATGCCGCCCGCAATGATTATAAGCAGCGGGCCAGGCATCGCGGTGGCTATCGAAAGCGTCAGCACCACGATGTACACGATGTACGCCAGCGCGGGATGTGCCGCAATGTCGCGCGACCAGCCTGCCTGTTCGGCCATGATGTGGTTGGGCGAGAGGTGTTGCAGCATGCCGCTTGCGCCCACTGCAATGCCGATTGCGATCAGGATCAGCAGGGGGACGAAGGCGCGTAATCGACTCATGGCAAAACGGATCGGAGCAAGTGGCGGGAAAGCATACCCGGTCGCAGGTGACCGCGCGAAGCGTGCATGCTCGCTGATGGCCGGATCAACTCAATAGCGGACGCCGCCCCGCGAGCCGTAGTCATCGAGTACTGCACGCGCATCCTCGCGGTGCAGATCACGGATCACGCGAATGCCGCGTCGCTCGAACTCGCCGACCCAGTCGGCCGGAAGCGGACCTTCGTCGAACCCTGCCAGCGTTTCGGTATCTGCAGCGCGTGCTGCAATCAGGAGTACCTGGATACCGGCCCATACGATCGCGCCATAGCACTGGCAACACGGCTGCGCGCTGGCAGCAAGTGTATAGCTGTGGTCGACCGAACCGAGGCGTGCGCGCCCGAGCTTTCGTTGCGCGGCGACCAATGCGATGATTTCGGCATGCGCCAGCGATGACTGCAGGCACTCGACACGATTGACGCCGACCGCGACCAGTGTTCCGGCACCGTCGAATATCGCGGCGCCGAACGGTCCGCCGCTGGCGTGTTCCACATTCAAGCGCGCCAGCTGGATTGCAAACGCGATCTGCGCGTCCATGTCCGCGAAGATGCGGTTGAAATCCACAACGCCCGCGATCCATGCGGGCAGCGTCGGCATGGGATCATCCATGGAGCCGCACTCGTCCATGACCCAGACGCTAACACGTCAAAGCTGAAGCTTCGCACGCTCATCCGCAGCGACGGGCAAAAAAACGCCGGGCTTGCGCCCGGCGCATGAGAACTTTGAAACACGGATTTGCTTACCAGTTGTAGGACACCTCCAACCGCCAGATCCTCGGCGCAACCCTGCCCTGCTCCAGGTGGTAGGTCGCGCTGGGGCTGTTGGTGGTGCCATAGCCCGGGAAGTACTGCAGGATCGTCTGGTTGTTGAGCAGGTTCTGCACCGACAGGTTGAACGCCAGCTTGTGCTGTGCCCATGCCGGCGTGTACGTTGCCCCCAAGGAAACCTGATGGGTCCACGGTGTGTTGCCGGTGGATCCCGGAGGCGTCGGCACACCACCGCACCAGTGGTAGGCACTGCCGTAACCATACGGGTCGCTTTCGCCCGGACCGAAGTGCCCGAGGCAATCGGACGGCGCGCCGGACTCGATGAAGACGTTGGTGCTGACCTGCCACTCGGGGTTGAGCTGGTAGAAGCCGTAGAACTTCAACTGGTTGGTATGGTTCATCGGCAGCACACCCAGCGAATGATCCATCAATTGCCAGAAGTCCCACTGCTCGGTGATCGA
>DASUJD010000083.1:0-11623 GCA_036279455.1 Rhodanobacteraceae bacterium
CGGCGTGCAACTTTCACGCGTGTTGAAGTTGGCGCAACCGACGAAAGCCGCTCGCTACGTGGTGTTCCGCTGCTACGACCAGATGGACGACGACAGCGAATACTACGAATCGCTGGGTTTCGACGACGCATACCATCCGCAGACGTTGCTTGCATGGGAACTCAATGGCAAGGCCCTGCCGATTCCGAACGGCGCGCCGCTGCGCCTGCGCGTGCCACGCCAGCTCGGCTACAAGATGGCGAAGTACCTGCGCCGCATAGACCTGGTCGATTCCTTCGGCCACATCGAAGGCGGCAGCGGCGGTTACTGGGAAGATCAGGGCTACCAGTGGTACGCCGGAATTTGAAAACATGAGCCCGAAGCGGCTGTTGTGAAAAGTCAGGCCATGGAAGGCCGTTCTGGATTGACAGGATTGACGATCGGCTCTGTTGAACGGTCACGTTTGTCGAAGCCGCGATCAGGGACGATCGCACAAATCAACGCCGCCAGCGGCGCTGGTGCCGCCAATGCCGGAGCCGACGGATGATCCAGCGTGACGCCCACGGCAACACCGCCAGCAGCGCCAGCGACACGATCAAGGGCAGTGATATCAGTTGCTCCGGCGACCTGGCTTCCGCGATGCGCGTGCCGGCATTCACGTACACCGCCGTGCCCGCCAGCATGCCGAGTTGCGTCACCCAGTAATAGGTTCGCACCGGCATGTGGGTCACGCCCATCAAAAGGTTGACCAGAAAGAATGGGAAGATCGGAACCAGGCGGATGTTGAGGAGGTAAAACGCGCCGTCGCGCTCGATGCCGGCGTCGATCTTGTGCAGGCGGTGCGCGAAACGGCGGCGGATTGCGTCCTTGAACACGAAGCGCGAAGCCAGCATCACCAGGGTCGCGCCGATCGCGGAACCGAACGACATCAGCACGGTGCCTTCGATCACCCCGAAGATCGCTCCGGCTGCCAGCGTCATCACGGTCAGCAGCGGTAGCGACAACACCACGATCGCGATCAGCACGCCCATGAACGCGAATGCGAGGCGCCATGGATGCGTGCCCTGCTCGACCGACAGCCACTCGCGGCTGCGTTGCAGGGCTTCCAGGTTGAGGTGGTGTTGCGCGCCCGAAAGGAAAAACAGGATCACCGCGCAGATGCCTGCCAGCACCAGCACGCCACGCAGCAACCACCGCCATTGCTCGCGGGACAACATGGCCTCAAGCTTGCCCCCGCCCGCGTGAACGATGCGTGCGGCAGCCACCTCTTTACCCCCGGCCGTGCGCCGGTGCAGCATGGCGCGTCAGGGAATGCCCTTGTTTGCAGCCACCGCCCTCCTGAATCGTCTTCGACGCGACTACCTGTTGCAGGCGTTGTTGCTGCTGACGCTCGCGCTGGCGATCTTCGATCCACGCGCGCCGCGCGACTACCTGCGCTGGCTGGACCTGCCCACGCTGGCCGGGTTGTGCGGTCTGCTGGTCCTCGCGCAGGGGGTGGTCGCGAGCGGCCACGTGCGACGCTTCGCGCTGCACCTGGTCGCGCGGTTGCACGATACGCGCTCGCTGGCCTTCGTACTGGTGTTGCTCGCGGCAGCGCTCGCGATGGTGCTGACCAACGACGTCGCGCTGTTCCTGGTGGTGCCGTTGACGTTCGCGATCGACCGCATCACGCGCATTCCGCGCCAGCGGCTGGTGATCTTCGAGGCGCTGGCAGTCAACGCCGGCTCGACCTTCAGCCCGATCGGCAATCCGCAAAACCTGTTGCTGTGGCAGCACTCCGGGCTCGGCTTTTTTGGTTACGTCGCGGCATTGGCGCCGACCGGCGCGGTGTTGTTGATCGTGCTGCTGCTCGCCTGCGGCTTCGCGTTTCCGCCGACACCGTTGCAGCTCGACGAGGACCGCGTGGACCATCCGCTGCGTCTCGATACGCCCTTGCTGGCCGGCTCGCTGCTGCTCCTGGCCATCCTGGTTGCAGCGATGCAATGGGATGTTGCGATCCCCGCCGCGCTGGCCGTTATCGTGATTGGAAGCCTGTTTTTCCGGCGCGTGCTCGTTGGCGTGGACTGGTGGCTGCTCTTGACCTTCGCCGCGATGTTCACGGGCCTCGGCCATCTCGCCGCACTGCCCGTGGTGCAGGCGCACATGGGCGCGCTGGCGTGGCACGACCCGCGTTTCACCTACGCCGGTGGCATCGCGCTTTCGCAGGTCATCAGCAACGTGCCGGCGGCCGTGGCGCTGAAACACTATGCGCCGAATCTGACCTTGCTCGCGGCGGCGGTGAACGTCGGCGGCTCGGGATTGGTGATCGGATCGCTGGCCAATCTGATCGCGCTGCGCCTCGACGGCAGTCGCGGCATCGGCTGGCGCTTCCATGCATGGTCGATTCCGTATCTGGTGATTACAGCAGTGCTCGTCGCATTCCTGACGTTACGATGATTCGTAGGTTGGGCTGAGGAGGGGCTTCATCCGCCGAAGCCCAACGACACGAACAGCTGCGTTTGGCTTCATCCGCAACAAGCGCGGATTCAGCCCAACCTACGGGTTTGGCTCGTGCAAAACTCGCCGATCGATCTCGGCAATCGACCGCACACCGCACAACACCATCGTGAGGTCCAGATTCGTAGGTTGGGCTGAGGTGGCGCTTCATCCGCCGAAGCCCAACGGCACGAACAGCTGCGTTGGGCTTCATCCGCAACAAGTGCAGATTCAGCCCAACCTACCGGTTTGGCTCGTGCAAAACTCGCCGATCGATCTCGGCAATCGACCGCACGCCGCACAGCACGTGATCTGGATTCGTAGGTTGGGCTGAGGCGGGGCTTCATCCGCCGAAGCCCAACGACACGAACAGCTGCGTTGGGCTTCATCCGCGGCAGGCGCGGATTCAGCCCAACCTACGGGTTTGGCTCGTGCAAAACTCGCCGATCGATCTCGGCAATCGACCGCACGCCGCACAACACCATCGTGAGGCCCAGATTCGTAGGTTGGGCTGAGGAGGGGCTTCATCCGCCGGAGCCCAACGACACGAACAGCTGCGTTGGGCTTCATCCGCAACAAGCGCGGATGAGGCCCAATCTACGGGTTTGGCTCGTGCAAAACTCGCCGATCGATCTCGGCAATCGACCGCACGCCGCACAACACCATCGTGAGGTCTGGATTCGTAGGTTGGGCCGAGGCGGGGCTTCATCCGCCGAAGCCCAATGACACGAACAGCTGCGTTGGGCTTCATCCGCAACAAGCGCGGATTCAGCCCAACCTACCGGTTTGGCTCGTGCAAAACTCGCCGATCGATCTCGGCAATCGACCGCACACCGCACAACACCATCGTGAGGTCCAGATTCGTAGGTTGGGCCGAGGCGGGGCTTCATCCGCCGAAGCCCAACGACACGAACAGCTGCGTTTGGCTTCATCCGCAACAAGCGCGGATTCAGCCCAACCTACGGGTTTGGCTCGTGCAAAACTCGCCGATCGATCTCGGCAATCGACCGCACGCCGCACAACACCATCGTCAAATCGAGTTCACGCCCGATCAATTCCAGCGCGGTGGTGACCCCGACTTCGCCCAACGCACCGAGCCCGTACACGTAGGCGCGCCCGACCATCACGCCGCGCGCGCCCAGCGCCAACGCCTTGAACACGTCCTGCCCCGAACGCACCCCGCCGTCCATCCATACTTCGCAATCGTTGCCGATGCGCGACGCGATTTCCGGCAGCACGCTGATCGAGGATGGGGCGCCGTCGAGTTGGCGGCCGCCGTGGTTCGACACCACGATCGCGTCGGCCCCGCAATCCACCGCACGACGTGCATCATCCGGATCGAGCACGCCCTTCATGATCAACTTGCCGCTCCAGCGGTTCTTGATCCATTCGACGTCGTTCCAGTCCAAGCCGCGGTCGAATTGCTCGGCCGTCCATGCAGCCAGCGAGGTCATGTCGCTGACGCCCTCGACCTGGCCCGCGATGTTGCCGAACCGGTAACGGCGCGTGCGCGCCATCCGCAGGCACCAGCGTGGATGCATCGCGAGATTCGCAAGGTTCTTCAAGGTCGGCTTGGGCGGCGTCGAAACCCCATTCCTGATGTCGCGATGCCTTTGGCCCATCACCTGCAAGTCCAGCGTCAGCACCAGTGCGGAGCAGTCGGCGGCTTTCGCGCGATCGATCAGGCGTTCGATGAAAGTGTGGTCGCGCATCACGTACAACTGGAACCAGAACGGGCGCTTCACGAACGCCGCCACGTCCTCGATCGAGCACACGCTCATGGTCGAGAGCGTGAACGGCACGCCGAAATCGAGCGCCGCTTTTGCCGCCAGCATTTCGCCATCGGCGTGCTGCATGCCGCACAGGCCGACCGGCGCCAGCGCCACCGGCATTGCGACTGCTTCACCCAGCATGGTCGTGGTCGTGGTGCCACCTTCGACGCCCATTGCCACGCGCTGATGCAACTGGATGCGCGCGAAGTCCTCCAGATTGCGTCGCAGCGTTGTTTCGGTCCACGAACCGGATTCGCAATAATCCGCGAACATCCTCGGCACGCGCTTGAGGTAAAGCCGCCGCAGATCTTCGATGCAGGTGATGGTTTGCATTGCCCGCCCCCGGGATATTGACGTCACTGCAGGTTGGGCTGAACCGGTGCTCTCGCCGGTGCAGCCCAACGTTCATGCGTACACCGTTGGGCTTCCAGCGATGAAGCCGCGGTCAGCCCAACCTACGTTCGTTTCGATTTTTCGGCCATTCCGTTGCGCGCCAGCCAGTACACCGTTGGGCTTTCAGCGATGAAGCCGCGGTCAGCCCAACCTACGTTCGTTTCGATTTTTCGGCCATTCCGTTGCGTGCCAGCCAGTATGGATCGTGCTCGTCGGGATCCGGCCGCTCGGCCCAACGCTTGTAGGTCCATTGGTATTGCGGGAAAGCGAGTTCCACACACTGCTCGACACCGCGGTTGAGCGCGGTGCAGGCGACGCGCAAATCGGCGTCGGCAATGCCGTCCGGCGCCGGCAGGATGCGGATGCGGAAACCCGCCCCGCGCGGCAGGCGTTCGGCGAACGCGAACAGCACCGTGGCGCCGGTGCGATGCGCGATGCGCGGCAGCAACACCATGGTATTGGCGTCCAACCCGAAGAACGGTGCGAACTGGCCTTCCCCGCGCTTGGGTTGCTGGTCGGGCAGGATGCCGACCACGCCGCCCGCGGCCACCCGTTTGTACAACGCACGCACACCGGCGCCATCTGCGCGTACCTGTTCCGGCTGCAGATCGCCGCGCGCGCGCACCAGCAGCGCTTCCCACGCGAGGTTGCGCGGCGGTGCATACAGGATCGCGATCGGCGTGCGTGCACACAACCAGTGATTCAACAATTCCCAACATCCCAGGTGCGGTGCGGCGATGATCAACCCACGCCCGGATTGCAGCGCCGCATCGAAATGTCCCCGGCCTTCGACTGTCCGCACCAGTTTCAGCGCGCGCCGCCCGCCGCGCCCCCACACCGCCGCCATTTCGGTGACCGCGTGGCCGCTTTCAATGAGGCATTCGTGCACCAGTTCATCACGCGCGGCATCTTCCAGATCGGGCCGTGCGATGCGCATGTTCACTTCCGTGTGCACGCGTTCGCGCGCATGCTTCCGCCACCACAACGCGCGGCCCAGCGTGGTACCGATCACGTACAGCGCCGGCAGCGGCAGCACGCCCAGCACGCGCAATGCCCACCAGGTCAGGCGCACGTATCCGCGCATCAGGTACGGACCCCCGCCGCGATGTAGGCGTCATCGGAAAGGCCACTGCCCGCGCGCGCCTTGAAGCGCTTGTAATTCCACTGATACTGCGTGAACGCTTCACCCACGCAAGCCTCGATGGCGGTGTTCATGGCGGTGCAGGCGATCAGTGGATCGGGGTCGGCGAGCGCTTGCGGCGATTCGCGGAAATGCACCCTGAAACCTTGCGGCACGCGCTCCACGAACAGCATCAGCACGCAGGCGCCGGTGCGCTGCGCCAGCCGCGGCAGCAGGGTCATGGTCAAGGCCGGCACGCCGAAGAACGGCACGACCACGCTGCCCGCACGTGGCACGTGGTCGGGCATGATCGACACCACGCCGCCCTCGCGCAGGTGTCGGAATACGCGGCGCACGCCGGCATCGTTGATCGGAAACTGGATGCTGGCGCCGCCTTCGCGCAGCCGGCGCAACAGCGCCTCGGCCTGGCGGTAGCGCGGCTGCGTGTAGAACGTTGCGAACGGCGTGCGCGCCCCCATCCAGTAATTGGCGACCTCCCAACTGCCGAGGTGCGGTGCGCACAGGATCAGTCCGCGCTTCGCGGCCAGCGCGGCATCGAAAAGCTCCTGTCCGCGCACCTCGCGCACGTTCGACAATGTGCGGCGCGGGTTGGTCCAGATGCCGAACACCTCGACCAGTGAAATTCCGGTCTGGCGCACGCATTCGCGTGCCAGCCGGCGGCGTGTCGCGTCGTCCAGATCGGAGCGTGCCAAGGCGAGATTGGCTTCCACGATCCGCCGCTTGCGGCTGTTGCCGGCCCAGAACAGCCAGCCCAGCATCACGCCCAGCGCACGCAAGACGCGCAGGGGCAGGCGAGCCGCGAACCACATCAATCCGTAGGCAAGTCGTGTGTACCAGCGCATCGCGGAAGTGTAACCAAGAGCGGGATTGGGGATGGGTGGTGGGGCGCAAAGATGAAGCCGCGTGCAAGTTTGCGGTGCACGCGCGAGAAGCAAAGATGACAAGGTGCGGCATGTTCGCGAGAAACCTCATTCATGCACCCCCGCTACCCATCCCCCCCCTTCTGCATGACCCGATAAGCTCCACGGCTCCAGAATCCACCAAGAACCCATGATCGCCCTCCTCCAGCGCGTCACATCGGCTTCGGTCACGGTCGACGACGAAACCGTCGGCGCGATCGACGCGGGTCTTCTGGTGCTGGTCGCGGTCGAGCCTGGCGATGGCGAGCCGCAGGTGCTGAGGATGTGCGAACGGCTGCTCGGCTACCGGGTGTTCGCCGATGATGCCGGGCGGATGAACCGATCGCTCGCCGAAACCCATGGCGGCCTGTTGCTGGTACCTCAGTTCACGCTCGCCGCCGACACCCGCAAGGGCATGCGGCCCGGGTTCGCCAGCGCAGCCACCCCCGATGAGGGCCGGCGCTGGTTCGACCGGTTGGTTGAGCTGGCACGGACCGCCCACCCGAGGGTTGCAACCGGACGTTTCGGCGCCCATATGCAGGTGCGGTTGGTCAACGATGGCCCCGTGAGTTTCATTTTGCGGACAACCTGACCACCCCCTTCCAACGGAAGGGGGTTGCCGCCATAGGCGGCGGGGGGGGATGAACTGGTCCAGATCGAAAGTCATCCCCTTCGATCCTCTTCCCTTGGAAGGGGGAAGACAAGCCAGTCGTCACTTGGGTCGATTCTTGCATGTGAAATTCAGCCTAGCTGCTTGACCCATCACGTTTTTTTGGCCTTGATCCATGGCCGAGTCACCTCCACTTTGCTATACTGAGCGGTCTTGTCGCGCGCAAAATACCAATGGAAAACCTTCCCTCCCAGCAATCCGAAATCAAGCAGCTGATCACCAAGGGCCGTGAGCAGGGCTACCTGACTTACGCCGAGGTCAACGATCACCTTCCCGATGACATCGTCGATCCGGAACAGATCGAAGACATCATCGGCATGATCAACGGCATGGGCATCGAGGTGCACGAAATCGCACCCGATACCGACATGATCAGCGCCGAAGGTCCGGTCGGTGGTGACGACGATGAAACCGCGACCGAGGAAGCCGTTGCGCTGTTGTCGGTCGTGGATGCCGAAGTCGGCCGCACCACCGATCCGGTGCGCATGTACATGCGCGAGATGGGCACGGTCGAACTGTTGACCCGCGAAGGCGAAATTGCCATCGCCAAGCGCATCGAGGAAGGCCTGACCCAGGTGCAGACTGCGCTGTCCAGCTTCCCGTGGGCGATCGGCCTGCTGCTGGAGGAATACGACCTGCACCTCGACGGCAAGCGCCGCATGAGCGAAATACTGGCCGGCTTCGCCGATCAGGAAGTCCCGGCCGAGCAATTCGGCGTGACTGCGCCCGATGTCGAGTCCGCGGCGAACAGCAACGACGAAGATTCCGAAAGCGACGACGACGAGGAAGACGATTCCTCCGGCGGAGACGAGGAATCGTCCGGCCCCAGCGGCCCCGATCCGGTCGAAGTCCAGCGCCGCATGGACGTGCTGCGCGAAATGTACGGCAAGTTCCAGAAGACCGCCGACAAGTACGGCGTCGCCGACCGGAAGTCGCAGAAGCTGCGCGAGAAGATGGGCGAAGAGTTCCTGAAACTCAAGCTTCCTTCCGCTCTCATCGACAGCTTCGTCAGGCGGCTGCGTGACGTGGTGGCGGCGATCCGCCAGCACGAGCGCGTGATCATGGATATCTGCGTGCGCCGGTGCCACATGCCGCGCAGGGATTTCATCGAGTTGTTCCCGTCCAACGAAACCAACCTGGACTGGACGGCCGAGCTCGCGCGCAAGCGCCAGAAGTGGGTGCCGGCGATCAGGACCCATCGCGACGACATCCTGCTGGAGCAGCAGAAGCTCACCGAAATCGAGCGCGCGCTGTACCTGCCGCTCACCGACATCAAGGACATCAACCGTGCGATGTCGATCGGCGAAGCCAAGGCCCGCCGCGCCAAGAAGGAAATGGTCGAGGCCAACCTGCGCCTGGTGATCTCGATCGCCAAGAAATACACCAACCGCGGCCTGCAATTCCTCGACCTGATCCAGGAAGGCAACATCGGCCTGATGAAGGCCGTGGACAAGTTCGAATACCGCCGCGGCTACAAGTTCTCGACCTACGCGACGTGGTGGATCCGCCAGGCCATCACGCGTTCCATCGCGGACCAGGCACGCACCATCCGCATTCCGGTGCACATGATCGAGACCATCAACAAGTTGAACCGCATTTCGCGCCAGATGCTGCAGTTGTACGGCCGTGAACCGACGCCGGAAGAACTGGCCGTGGCGATGGAAATGCCCGAGGACAAGATCCGCAAGGTGTTGAAGATCGCCAAGGAACCGATCTCGATGGAAACCCCGATCGGCGACGACGAGGATTCGCACTTGGGCGACTTCATCGAGGACCAGAACGCCGGCTCGCCGGTGGAATCCGCCACCGACACCGGCCTCACCGAAACCGTGCGCGACGTGCTGGGCGGCCTGACTCCGCGCGAGGCCAAGGTGCTGCGGATGCGTTTCGGCATCGACATGAACACCGACCACACCCTCGAAGAGGTCGGCAAGCAGTTCGACGTCACCCGCGAGCGTATCAGGCAGATCGAGGCCAAGGCGCTGCGCAAGCTCCGGCACCCCTCGCGCAGCGAGCAGCTTCGCTCGTTCCTCGATTTCGAGTAATGCTCTTTTACCCCCTTCCACGGGAAGGGGGGTCGCGCCGCTGGCGCGGGGATGTGTTCGTCGACGCCAACAGCCATCCCCTCAACAAGTCCCCCTTCCTGCGGAAGGGGGAAGACAAGCAAGTAGCCCGGATGCAGATGCGCAGCATCGGAATCCGGGAGTGCCTGCCACGGGTTCCGGCACCGTGCGCCTTCATCCAAGCTACGTTTCCCGCGTTCAATAAATACTTCCATGAACCGCATTGCCGTTTTCGTTGACGCCGGTTATTTCTATGCTTCCGCCAGCGAGCTGTTGTTCGGAACGCCGTTGCGGCGCGGCGAGCTGCGCCTCGCCAACGTCGAGTTCACGCAATACCTCACGCAATGCGCCGAAACCATCGGCGGCTGTCCGCTGCTGCGCATCTACTGGTACGACGGCACCAACTCGGGCCCCACCGCCGCGCACCTCGCGATGGCGTATCTCGACAACGTCAAGCTGCGACTGGGCTTCGTCAACCAGTCGGGCGAACAGAAGGGCGTGGACGGGCTGATCTTCTCCGACCTCACCAACCTCGCGCGCAACCGCGCGATTTCCGACGCGCTGCTGCTGGCCGGCGATGAGGATTTGCGCATCGGCGTGCAACAGGCGCAGGAACACGGCATCCGCGTGCATCTTTTGGGCGTGGAACCGAAGGATCCTTCGGGCAACCAGTCCGCCGCGCTGCAGCGCGAAGCCGACACCCGCCGCCAGCTCGATGCCGCCGCGCTCGGGCAATTCCTGTCCCGTCGCGAGTATGCGTACGCACCCGTCACCGAGTACGAAACCGCGGCGCCGGACGCCGAAGTTGCGCACAACCTCGCGCGCATGCAGGAACTCGCCAACGAGTACGCCGCGACACTCGACACGACACAACGCGAACTGATCCTGGCGCTGCCCGAACGCACCCCGTTGCCGCACGAACTCGACCGCGAACTGCTGCTGCGTGCCAGCGAACTGCTGGGCCGCAAGCTGGAAGAAGCAGAAAAGCGCACCTTGCGCGGGGCATTGCGTGGCGCGGTGACGGTCACGCGCTGACCCAACGCGGCGTATCGAGGAACGCGCGCTCGGCGGTGCCTGCTCAGGTGAAGCGCCATGCACACACGAGCCGTGCCGCGCAGTCACGCCGCGTCGTGAAAGATGATGCCAAGCGTGCGGCGGTTTCCGTTGCGTACGCGGCTGACGCCGTGACGCAGGTTGACCCGATAGACGCCGCGCGCACCCTGTACCGGCCGGTGATGGACCGGAAAAATCACCGCGTCGCCCTGCCGCAACGGCACCACTTCAACGCGTGATTGCATGCGCGGACGCTGCTCGGTCAGCACGAATTCACCACCTTCGAAGTCCGTTCCCGGTTGCGACAGCAGCACGGTGAGCTGCAATGGGAAAACGTGTTCGCCGTACAGGTCCTGATGCAGGCAGTTGTAGTCGTCCTCGCCATAACTCAGCAGCAACGGCGTGGGTTTGCACTGGCCGGCGGCGTGGCAACGTTCGAGATATTCAGCGTGGGTAGATGGGTAACGCGCGTCCAGACGCAACGCTTCGTTCCAGCGATTGGCGATGCGCGCCATCGGCGGATACAGCGCCTTGCGCAAATCGGCGACGATGCGCGGCAGCGGATAGTCGAGGTATTTGTATTCGCCACGCCCGAATCCGTGCCGCGCCATCACCACCCTGCTGCGGAACCGATCGTCCCTGGCATACAGGGCGACCAGTTCGCGGCAGTCTTGCGGCGCGATCAGTTTTTCGATCACCACTGCACCGTGCGCATCCAGATCGGCTTCCACGCACAGCCAATCCACTTGCGCCGGACGCGGCCCGGTCACGCGGGTCATGCCGCGTAACCTTCGCGTTGCAGCAGTGCGCGCTTGCGTTGCACGCCCCAGCGATAACCCGACAGCGCACCGTCGCCACGCACCACGCGGTGACAGGGAATCGCCACCGCCAGCGGATTGGCGGCGCAGGCCTGCGCCACCGCGCGGGCCGATTTCGGCGCACCGATGCGTGCGGCAACCTGCGCATAACTGGCCACCGAGCCGGGGTTTATTTCCCGCAGTGCCTGCCATACGCGGCGCTGGAACGGCGTGCCGCGCGCATCCAGCGGCAAGTCGAATTGCGCGGTCACGGGCGATTCGATCAAGCCCACCGCCTGCGTCGCGATCGCCGCGACTTCGGCCGCGCCCTCGCCAAGGTTGGCGGCGGGGAAGCGCTCGCGCAATTCATGTTCCAATGCG
>DASUJD010000084.1:0-39247 GCA_036279455.1 Rhodanobacteraceae bacterium
AGAGTCCGAACCCTGAACTGCAATTCATCGCTGAATCACTAAGGTTCAAAGGTTTGGACGTCTTGCATCGATGAACTTTCATCCACCTGCAAGCCGCCCACACAAGTCACCTGTGCACACTGTCAAGGAACTCTGCGGTGCGAAACCTTGCGGATTCGCGTTGCGTGACGTTTCGTCACGCGAGCCGCCCATTGTAGCGAATGTTATGGACCTGTCAACGTTTCCGTTGGAAAAATCTTGCGCCGGAAACGCGACCGCACCAGCTTTCACTGCACGGGCCGACAAGAATAGCGTGATCGTTTCCGGTTGGAAAGCGGTCGCGGCGCGACGGCGCTAAACTGGCTCTTTCCACGCAAAGGTGCAGCCGCATGCGTCCTGTACATTGGCTTTTCCCGCCCATCCTTGCCGTCATGCTGGCATGCAGCGCCTGTGCAGCGGAGCCTGCCGTGGCTCCCGGCACACCCAGCATCACCCTGCGCGGGCACACTTTCAGCGTGGAGGTCGCCGCCACGCCCGCCGAACAGGAACAGGGATTGATGAACCGGCCCTCGATGCCGGCCGATCACGGCATGCTGTTCGTGTTTTCCGAGGCCCAGCCGGTCACCTTCTGGATGAAGAACACATTGATTCCACTGGATATGTTGTTCTTCGACACATCTCACCAGTTGGTGGCGGTGAAGGCGAACGTACCGCCGTGCAAGGCGGACCCATGCAAGGAATACCCCAGCGGGGTACCGATTCGTTATGTGCTGGAACTCAATGCCGGCACCGCAGCGAAACTCGGCCTGCGCAAGGGCGACGTGATCACGTTTTCCAACTTGCCTACCGCGATCCAGTGAAACGCGCGTTCGTCACCCATGTGCGTCCGGTTTACTGGCTCTACCTGCCCATCCTTGCTGCAGCGCTGGCCTCCGCCGCATGCGCGGCAATGTCGCCACCAGCTTTCGACACACCGACGGTAACGCTTCGCGGCCACGCATTCAGCGTGGAAGTGGCGGCAACCCCCGCACAGTGGGGGCATGGATTGATGAACCGCACCTCAATGCCGGGCAACCACGGCATGCTGTTCGTCTACCCGGAGGCCCAGCCGCTGTCCTTCTGGATGAAGGACACGCTGATCCCATTGGACATGCTCTTTTTCGACGACAGGCACCGGCTCGTCACGATCCAGGGGGACGTTCCCCCATGCAGGACGACCACATGCCCGAGTTACCTCAGCGGCGTTACCGCGCGCTACGTGCTGGAGCTCAACGCCGGCATGGCCGCGAAACTCGGTCTGCGCAAAGGCGACGTGATCACGTTTTCCAGCCTGCCTTCCGGCACCCAGTGAAATACGCCATCTTCAAAGCGTACGCAACACAAGTTGCCGGGCAACGGCACCAGCGGTCCCGGCGGTTGGTCATCGAACCAGCAGTCGTCGAACGGAACGAATTCGCGCACCACGGAGGTCTCCTTGCCCCATCCACGCGCCCATCCAAGCACACAGGCATGAACCATGGATGACACAAATCGGGCAAGGAGATGACCGTTTCACGCCCGTATCCGGCCGGGTCGACCTCAATGGGGCTCCCTGTCCCGTCAAGTGGCCTGCCATGGCGGGGACGAGGAAAAAGATCAGGGTACGTCCGATCTCATTCCACCTCGATCATTTCGAAGTCGTCTTTGGTGACGCCGCAATCGGGGCAGGTCCAGGTATCGGGGATGTCTTCCCAACGGGTGCCGGGCTCGATGCCCTCTTCCGGAAGGCCGGCTTCTTCTTCATAGATGAAGCCGCACACCACGCACATGAACTTGCGATAGGTGACGACGGTTTCGGTGGAGGCATTCATGGATCAGGTGACGAGACTGGCGTTACCGCATATTGTCGCAAGTTGCGCGCGCGCATGAAAGTGAACCCTTGACGCAAGTCAATCCGGCGATGCCACAGCATCCGCAATTCCAACGGCAAGCCACCGCAAGACAGCTTGCGAAAGGACTCTACGCCATCACCGACGGACCCCGCGGCGACCTTCTGGCCTCTGCGCGTGCAGCGCTGCAAGGCGGCGCAGCGATGCTGCAGTACCGTGACAAGACCGGCGATGCGGAGCGCCGATTGTGCGAGGTACATGCGTTGGCCGGATTATGCGGTGAATTCGGTGTGCCTCTGATCATCAACGACGATATCGAACTCGCCCGCGCCGGCGGCGCCACCGGCGTGCATCTGGGCGAGCACGATTCCGGCATCGCCGAGGCGCGCGCGATGTTGGGTGGCGCCGCAATCATCGGCGTGTCTTGCTATGACTCGCTGCAAACTGCGCGCGACGCCGCCCTGGCCGGGGCCGACTATCTCGCGTTCGGCGCGTTTTTTCCGTCGGTTACCAAACCCGGCGCGCGCCGTGCAAAACCGGTCTTGCTGCGGGACGCGCGCGAACTTGGCTTGCCGCTGGTGGCGATCGGCGGCATCACCCCTGAAAATGGCGGCTCGCTGATCGCTGCAGGGGCGGACTTTCTGGCCGTCGTCTCGGCCGTGTTTGGTGCGCGGGATATCCGCGCCGCGGCGCGGCGATTCGCGGCATTGTTCGAAACTCGGGACCAAGCATGACCACCAACCACGAACTTTTCCTGCGCGCGCAACAGCTGCTGCCCGGCGGCGTCGATTCACCGGTACGCGCCTTCCAGTCGGTCGGCGGCGAACCGTTCATCGCCGCACGCACCGACGGCCCGTATCTCTGGGATGTCGAAGGCAAGCGCTACATCGACTACGTCGGCTCGTGGGGACCGATGATCGCGGGCCACAACCACCCGCACGTGCGCGAAGCCGTGGAACGGGCCGTGCACGACGGCTTGTCGTTCGGCACTCCGTGCGCGGCGGAAGCCGAGCTTGCCGAAGCGATCAGCGCGTCGATGCCGTCGCTTGAAATGCTGCGCTTCGTCAATTCCGGAACCGAGGCCACAATGTCCGCGTTGCGCCTCGCGCGCGGCGCGACCGGGCGCGAACGCTTCGTGAAGTTCGAAGGCTGCTATCACGGCCACGGCGATGCCTTCCTCGTCAAGGCGGGTTCCGGCGCATTGACGCTGGGTGTACCCGATTCGCCGGGCGTGCCGAAGGCGCTGGCCGACCTCACCATCACGTTACCGTACAACGACATCGAGGCTGCGCGGGCGTTGTTCGACGCGATGGGCAAAACCCTCGCGTGCGCGATCGTGGAACCCGTGGCCGGCAACATGAACTGCGTGCCTCCGAGGCCGGGGTTCCTGCAGACACTGCGCGAGCTGTGCACGCGCGATGGCGCGCTGCTGATCTTCGACGAAGTGATGACGGGCTTCCGCGTGGCCGCAGGTGGCGCGCAGTCGCTGTATGCGATCACACCCGACCTCACCACGCTCGGCAAGGTCATCGGCGGCGGCATGCCGGTGGGCGCCTACGGCGGCCGACGCGACCTGATGGAACAAATCGCACCGGCCGGCCCGATCTATCAGGCCGGCACGCTGTCAGGCAATCCGGTGGCGATGGCGGCGGGCTTGGCGATGCTGGACCTGGTGCGCGAACCCGGCTTTCACGAGCGGCTTGCACTCAAGACGCAGGCGCTCACCGACGGATTGATCGGCGCTGCACGCGAAGCTGGCGTGCCGTTCTCGGCCAACCGCGTGGGCGGGATGTTCGGCATCTTCTTCGGCACCGGGACAGTCGCAACATTCGCGCAGGTTATGGCGTGCGACCGCGAAGCCTTCAATCGCTTCTTCCACGCGATGCTGGACCGTGGCGTGTACTTCGCGCCCAGCGCCTTCGAAGCGGGCTTCATGTCCAGCGCACATGACGACGACGTGATCGCGCAGACGCTCGGTGCAGCCCGCGCCGCGTTTGCTGCGGCCGCGCGCGGGTAGCCCGGATTACCAGACCCCCGTATTGGGCATGGACGTCCACGGTTCCGCGGGTGGCAATGCGTCGCCCGCCTGCAACAACTCGATCGAGATCAGGTCGGGCGAGCGCACGAACGCCATGTGGCCGTCACGCGGCGGTCGGTTGATGGCGATTCCCATCTTTTGCAGGTGCGCGCAGGTGGCGTAGATATCGTCGACGCGGAAGGCGAGATGGCCGAAGTTGCGCCCCGAGTCGTATTCTTCGCTGGAATTCCAGTTGTACGTCAGCTCGATCTCGGCCTCCGGGCTGCCCGACGCAGACAGGAACACCAGTGTGAACTTGCCTTCCGGCACCTCGCGGCGCCGCACCTCGCGCAGGCCCAGTCCTTCACAATAGAAACGCAGCGACGCATCCAGATCGCGCACGCGCACCATGCTGTGCAGGTATTTCATGTCCGCTTCCTCGAGTGACCGTGCTTTCGCCTTCCGGTAATTCGGCTATCGTGGATGCTTCCACCCGGTGCTCGCAAGTCTGGAGGCAATACATGACCCACAAGTTCGACACGCTGGCGGTGCACGCGGGCGCGGAACCTGATCCCGCGACGGGTGCTGTAGCACCGTCCATCCAACTTTCGACAACGTTCGTCCATGGCAACCCGGGTGACCTGAGCTACCAACGTGCCGACAATCCGACCCAGCGCCGCCTCGAAGCCGCGCTGGCCGCGATGGAGGGCGGCGAGCGTGCACTGGCCTTCGCATCCGGCATGGCCGCGGTCGCGGCGGTGCTGGACACGTTGCAGCGCGGGCAGACCGTGGTGGTTCCCGAGGATTGCTACGTCGGTACGCGCGGCTACGTGACCGAAGTGCTGCCCGAACGCGGTATCGATGTCATCACGGTCGACACCACGGATCTCGATGCGGTACGCACGGCCTGCAAAGGCGTTGCCTTGCTGTGGGCGGAGTCGCCGTCCAATCCACGGATGCGGATCAGTGATCTGGCCGAGTTGGAAAAAATCGCGCACGCCCACGGCGCGCGTTTTGTGTGCGACAACACCTTCGCCACGCCGGTGCTGCAACGCCCGCTCGAATTCGGCGCGGATGTGGTGATGCACTCGACCACCAAATATTTCGGTGGCCACAGCGACGTGCTGGGTGGCGCGCTGGTTTTTGCGCGCAACGACGATTTCGCCGAACGCATTGCGGCAAGGCGCCTGCTGACCGGCGCGATCCTGTCGCCCTTCAGCGCGTGGCTGACCCTGCGTGGCTGCCGTTCGCTGCCGGCGCGGATGGCGATGCATTGCGCGAATGCGAGCAAGGTCGCCGAATTCCTTGCCACCCACCCGGCCATCGAACGCGTGAACTGGCCCGGCCTCGCCGCCCATCCCGGCCATGCGCTCGCCGCGCGCCAGATGCGCGCTTTCGGCGCGATGCTGAGTGTCGAGCTGCGTGATGGATATGACGCAGCGGTTGCCCTTGCGTGCGGAACGAAAATCTTCACCAACGCGACCTCGCTGGGCGGTTGCGAATCGCTGATCGAGCATCGCGCATCGGCCGAGGGCGAACATACCCAGGCGCCGCCGGCATTGGTGAGGTTGTCGGTGGGGCTCGAAGATGCCGACGATTTGCTGGCGGACCTCGAACAAGCTCTTGCCGGCTGATCGATGCTTCGCACAAATCACGCCTTCTGGAAGCGTGGCATCGCGTCGCGCAAGGCGACCAGGCGTTCCACCGGATCGGTGATTTCCAGCAAATGCTGGCGTTCGACGTCGCCCAGCGGCAGCAGTTCAGCCAACCGGAACCCGACCCAGCTGGCGTCCTCGTACTGTTCGTGCGGCCCGTTTCGCCATGACAACCCGGCCTGCTCGGCCAGCCGTTCAAGGATGGCGGGCAGCAGCGAGAATTCGACCGGAACCGGCACGCCGGGTTCGTCCGGCCACTGGCGTACCTCGCCAATCAGCAGCCCATTGTCGCGGATGCGTGACTTCTGCACCCGAAAACGTGCGCCGCCGACGACGCTGATTCCCAGCAGTCCGTCGGGCATGGTGTCGAAATCGACGATGCCGGCAAGCGTGCCGACCGCCGCAGGCAGAGCCGGATCGCCAGCCTCCTGCCCCTCCATGATCAGGCACACGCCAAACCGCTCGCCGCTTCTGGTGCATTCGCGCACCATGTCGAGGTAGCGGGCCTCGAAAATCCGCAAGCCCAGTGTACTGCCCGGAAACAGCACTGCATTGAGTGGAAAAAGCGGAATTTCGCGGCCCTTCACACCTCGAGTTTAGTGTCCGCGCAACGCTTCCAGGAATCGCCGAGGCGCACCCTCGAAGCCGCCATTGGACATGAACACCACATGGTCACCGGAACGTGCCATCTGCCCCAGCCTGGAGATCAGATCGGCAACGCTCACGGCCGTGGCGCCTCGCCCATCCAGCGCATCGCTGACCCGATCCGCATCCCACGGCAATTCAGGCCGTTGCATCAGCACGACGGCGTCGGCATCGGCAAACGCAGGCGCCAGCGCGGCCGCGTGCACACCGGCGCGCATGGAATTGGAACGTGGTTCCAGGGCCACCAGGATGCGCGCGCAGCCTACCCTGGCGCGCAAGCCGGCCAAGGTGGCCGCAATCGCAGTGGGATGATGTGCGAAATCGTCATACACGTGCACGCCGTTCGCCTCACCCAGCGACTCCATGCGCCGCTTGACGCTTTCGAAGGTCGCGAACGCTGGCAGCAATGCTCGCGGATCGACGCCCGCGGCACGCGCTGCCGCCAGTGCGGCCAGCGCGTTCATCACGTTGTGGCGGCCGTTGAGATTCCAGCGTACCTCGCCGACTGCAGCACCCATGCGGTTCACCTCGAACACGGAACCATCCGGTTCGATCAATCGGGCGCGCCAGTCACCCGTATCGATCCCGAAGGTTTCCACTGGCGTCCAGCAACCCATCGCCAGCACTTCGGCGAGCCGCGCGTCTTCGGCGTTGACGATCAGCCGGCCGTTGCCGGGCACCGTGCGCACCAGATGGTGGAATTGGCGCTGGATGGCGGCCACGTCGGGGAAAATGTCGGCGTGGTCGTATTCCAGGTTGTTCAGGATCGCGATGCGCGGCCGGTAGTGCACGAACTTTGAACGTTTGTCGAAGAACGCGGTGTCGTATTCGTCCGCTTCCAGAACAAATGGGGTCGCCGCAGGCGACTCGATCCTTCCTTCTCCCCTCGGGAGAAGGTGGCGCGCAGCGCCGGATGAGGGTTCGGATTCATACCAACCTGCGCCGGGTGTACCCGAA
The DNA here is from genome assembly GCA_036279455.1 of Rhodanobacteraceae bacterium. GTDB lineage: Bacteria > Pseudomonadota > Gammaproteobacteria > Xanthomonadales > Rhodanobacteraceae > 66-474. Next base: position 7,122 of record DASUJD010000084.1, read on the forward strand.
CCCTCACCCCAGCGCTGCGCGCTCGGCGCTATGCGCCGCCTCTCCCGAAGGGAGAGGGGTTCAAGAGCCCCCAATCTCGCCGACACCCCGAAGTTTTGCGGTACACCGCCAATCAGGAACCCTGGCGCCAATCCGGCCGAATCCAGCAAATGCGCCAGCAGGCTGGTGGTGGTGGTCTTGCCGTGGGTGCCGGCCACTGCGAGCACCTGGCGCCCGCGCAACACGCTTTCGCCGAGCCATTGCGGGCCGGAGATGTACGCCAATCCGGCATCCAGCATGTATTCGACGGATGGGTTTCCGCGCGACAAGGCATTGCCGACCACCACCAGGTCCGGTGCAGGTTGCAAATGGCCGGCCGACCAACCTTCCTCAAGCGCGATGCCCAGCGCACGCAGCTGGTCGCTCATCGGCGGATACACATTGGCATCGGATCCTTCGACATCCATGCCCAGTTCGCGTGCCAACGCCGCGATGCCACCCATGAACGTGCCGCAGATGCCGAGGAGGTGGATGCGCATGTTGTCCGGAAGCGCTCAGGCCGCGCCAACCACGTTGGCGATCAATGCCATGACAACCAGGTTGACGAACATCAACAGCAGGAACACCAGCACGCCTCCCGCAACGGTCATGTCCAGCGCGCGGCGCAGGATGCCGATCCATACGCACAACTGCCAGATCTCCAGGGCCGCAACCACGAACACGACGAGCGTCTGACCGCCGCTCAGAGGAGGCAGGTGGGCAGGGTGCGACGTGAGTCCTTGCCGCAACGCCCGCAGCGGAAGCAGCAGTGTCAGCAAGTTGTTGACAAGACCGAACAGCAGATACACGGCCGCCAGTGATGTCGTCGTCTGCACGAACCGCTCCGGCTTGCCGCGCCCGCGCAACAACAGCGACACCACGCCGATGGCCACCAGCCCGCCGATGATGGATCCCGCGACCACGGCCGGTTTGGCGCCGTCATCCAGATTGAAGCCCACCTGCATCGCCGCGCACGCGACCAGCAACGCGACCAACAACGGCGGCGAATACGGCATGTCTTCCGGGCCGCGCCGGAACAAGCAGGTATCGCGCAGATTGGCGAGAAACCCGGACAAGATCACACACCGTCCGCCGCACGTGCATGCAGCGCGGCAATCACGCGATCGCCGACAGCTTCGATCGCGCCGACGCCATCGACGGCGGTCAAAAGCCCGCGTTGCGCGTAGAAATCCGCAACCGGGGTGGTCTGTTCGGCATAGACCGCGAGACGCTTGCGTACGGTTTCGGGATTGTCGTCGGCGCGATGTTCCTGCTCGAAGCGGATCTTGCAACGCTTGATGATGTCGGCATCCGGCACGTTCAACTTCACCACGGCATCCAGCGGCCGTTCCACACGCTCGAGCAAGCCATCCAGCGCATTCGCCTGCGCGAGGTTGCGCGGGTAACCGTCCAGAATGAAGCCCGGCCCGGTATCGGGCTGCGCCAGTCGTTCTTCCAGCAGGCCCAGCACGATCTGGTCGGAAACCAGCTGACCTGCTTCCATCACCGCCTTGGCCTTGAGGCCAAGCGGCGTTCCGGCCTTGACCGCCGCACGCAGCAGGTCGCCAGTGGAGATGTGCGCCAGCCCGAGTTCCACCTTCAGCCGTTTGGCCTGGGTGCCCTTGCCCGATCCGGGCGCACCGAGCAAGACAATGCGCATGCGTCTCCTCTTGAGTAGTCTGTCCAGACCTGCAGTTTCCGGACGCGAGCAAGCAGCGTCTTCGTTACAAATTTCCGCGCGGAGGTTACGCTAGCGGCTGCGCAACCACTCCGTCAATGCCGCGCACGACACGGAATTCCACATGAATGCGATCCCCAAATCCCGAGGCAAGCTATTGTACGCGCAGTCCGGCGGTGTCACGGCCGTGATCAACGCCACCGCCGCGGCGGTGATCGAGACCTGCCGCGGCCACGGGATCACGGCCTATGCCGCGCGCAACGGCATCCTGGGCGCGTTGCGCGAGGATTTGATCGACACCCGCAAGGAAACGCAGGCTGCGATTCGCGCGCTCAAGCACACACCCGGCGGCGCGTTCGGCTCTTGCCGGGTGAAACTGAAATCACTGGAAGAAGACCGCGCGCGCTACGAACGACTGATCGAGGTGTTCCGCGCGCACGACATTCGCTGGTTTCTCTACAACGGCGGCAACGATTCGGCCGATACCGCGTTGAAGGTATCGAAGCTCGGCAAGGCCATGGGCTACGACATCCGCTGCATCGGCGTGCCCAAGACCGTGGACAACGATCTCGCGGTCACCGATTGCTGCCCCGGCTTCGGGTCGGTCGCCAAATACACGGCGGTGAGCCTGCGCGAGTGTGCGCTGGACGTGATGTCGATGATGGAAACTTCGACAAAAGTGTTCGTCATGGAAGTGATGGGCCGGCACGCCGGCTGGATCGCGGCCTCGGCAGGACTCGCGGGTGAACACCGCGATGACGCACCGCACATCATCCTGTTCCCGGAATTGCCGTTTGCAGAAGGGAAATTCCTCGCTCGCGTGCGCGAAACCGTGGACCGCATCGGATATTGCGTGGTCGCGGCCAGCGAAGGCATCCGCAGCAAGGACGGCCGCTTCGTCGCCGACGCGCATGCCGGCACCGACGCCTTCGGCCACACCCAGCTTGGCGGGGTCGCGCCGGCGCTGGCGGGCATGGTGCGTGACAAGCTGAAGCTGAAAACCCACTGGGCGATGCCGGATTACCTGCAACGCTCGGCGCGACACATCGCGTCGAAAACCGACCTGGAACAGGCGCTTGGCGTAGGCAAGGCCGCGGTGCAATTGGCGCTGGCCGGCGAAAACGCCGTGATGCCGGTGATCATGCGTACGTCGGATTCGCCGTACCGCTGGAAAATCGACGCGGCAAAGCTCGAGAGGGTCGCCAACCACGAGAAGAAGCTGCCACGCGCGTTCATCACAAGGGACGGCTACGGCATTACCGCCGCAGCGCGCAAATATCTTTCGCCGCTGGTCCACGGCGAAGCCCCGCCACCCTATGGAAAAGACGGCCTGCCGGAATACGTCACGCTGAAAAACGTCCCGGTAAAACCAAAGCTGCCGGCTTTCGATCCGTAGGTTGGTGCCGAGCCGGGCTTCATCCGCAACAGCCGCGGATTCAGCGACCGTAGGTTGGGCTGAGCGGCTTTTCGCGAAGCCCAACATCGAACAATCCACGTTGGGCTTCATCCGCAAAGAGCGCGGATTCAACCCAACCTACGCTGAAAAAGGTTGTCCAATTCACCGTGGCTGGCGTTGCCGGCGAAGCCGTCGAAACGGCCTTCAACCAGGTTGCGCGCCGCGCGCAACACGCCGCCCCATGCGGCGCCAGCGAGCGCGCCGCCGACGCTGACGCGGCGAACACCGAGGTTTGCAAGATCGGCGAGCGTGTACGGCACGGGACGTCCGACCAGCACGTTGACGGGTTTCGGCGCGACGGCTTCGACGATCGCCATGATTCCATCGGACTTGCCAATACCGGGCGCGTACAGGCAATCGGCGCCGGCTTCGGCGTAAGCGCGCAAGCGCTTGAGCGATTCATTCAAGGGGTCGGCGTGACCGGTGAGGAAACATTCGGCGCGCCCGACCAGCATCACGTCTTCGCCGGTCGCGTCGATCGCGGCGCGCGCGGCACGGACGCGTGCGACCGCTTCGTCGAAATCGTACAGCGGCTGCGACGCATCGCCGGTCGAATCCTCGATCGACAGGCCCGCGACGCCGGTCTCGACACAACGCCGGACGTTCTTCCTCAATCCATCCAGATCGCGCGCGTGGCCATCCTCGAAATCGGCGTTCACCGGCAGATCCGTGGCCTCGACGATTTCACGGCAATGCGCCAGCACCGCCTCCACGTCCATGCTGTTGTCGGGATGCGCACGCGACCACGCGAAACCCGAGCTGGTGGTCGCCAGGGCCATGAAACCGAGCTGTGCCAGCGCGCGCGCGGAACCGGCGTCCCACGGATTGGGGATCAGGAAACAACCGGATCCGTGCAACTTGCGGAAGGCCGCACGGCGCGCGGCGTAACGGGTCTGGTCCATGTCGGGGCTCCGGGAGTGCGACCGCATACGCGATCCGGCCCGACATTCTAGACGCCGCGGTTGCCGTATTCCCGATGTCGGGCACACGGACTGGCCGAAACGCGCAATCGCGATATACTGGCCGGATTGTGTGTCGCGTCGGCCCGTATGCGGACGATTGCCCCGACGTTCAATGAGCAAACCGCCCGACGGGGCGCCAACAGACAAGCGCGAGGGCGGCGACGTGGTGTGAATCCCGCTTACTTCTCATTCACCAAATAGACATAGACAAGGGGTTGTCCGATGCTGCAACAGTACGTTGTGTGGATCGCAATTGCATGCGCGATCGTGGCGATCCTGTACGGGGTCATCTCGGCGGGCTGGATCATGAAACAACCCGCCGGCAACGCGCGCATGCAGGAGATCGCGCAGGCGATACAGGTCGGCGCCAAAGCTTACCTCAACCGCCAGTACAGCTTCATCGCGATCGCCGGCGTGGTGCTGTTCCTGCTGATCGGTTTCCTGATTGCATGGCCGACCGCGATCGGTTTCGCGGTTGGCGCCATCCTCTCCGGCGCCGCGGGCTACATCGGCATGAACGTGTCAGTGCGCGCCAACGTGCGCACCGCCGAAGCGGCGCGCGGCGGCATCAGCAAGGCCATGAACGTGGCCTTCCGCGGCGGTGCGATCACCGGCATGCTGGTGGTGGGGCTGGCGCTGCTCGGTGTCACCGCTTACTACGTCGTGCTGACCATGGGCTTCGGTTTCCAGCAGGAAGACGCACTGGACGCCCTGGTCGGACTGGCCTTCGGCTCTTCGCTGATTTCGATTTTCGCGCGCCTGGGCGGCGGCATCTTCACCAAGGGTGCGGATGTCGGCGCCGACCTCGTGGGCAAGGTCGAGGCCGGAATTCCGGAAGACGATCCGCGCAACCCGGCGGTCATCGCCGACAACGTGGGCGACAACGTCGGTGACTGTGCCGGCATGGCAGCCGACCTGTTCGAAACCTATGCGGTGACCGTGGTCGCGACGATGCTGCTGGGCGGACTCACCTTCGTGGCCAATCCCTCCGCGGTGCTGTACCCGTTGATCCTCGGCGCGGCTTCGATCATCGCCTCGGTGATCGGCACCTTCGTGGTGCGGGTCAAGCAGGGCGGTTCGATCATGGGCGCGCTGTACAAGGGCGTGATCGTCTCGGCGGTGTTGGCGGCGATTGCGTTCTGGTTCGTCACCCAGGCGTTGTTCCCCAACGGCCTCGGTACGGGCGCCGACGCCATCAGCACCGAACGGTTGTTCTTCTGCGCGCTCAACGGACTGGTCCTGACCGGGCTGATCGTGTGGATCACCGAGTACTACACCGGCACCGAACACAAACCGGTGCAGCACATCGCCAAGGCTTCCACCACCGGCCACGGCACCAACATCATCGCCGGCCTCGGCATTTCCATGAAGGCCACCACCTTGCCGGCGCTGGCGCTGTGCGCCTCGATCTGGCTGGCCTATTACTCCGGCGGCCTGTATGGCATTGCGATCGCGGTGACCGCGATGCTGTCGATGACCGGCATGATCGTGGCGCTGGACGCATACGGCCCGATCACCGACAACGCCGGCGGCATCGCCGAGATGGCCGAGCTGCCTGCGGAAGTCCGCGGCGTCACCGATCCGCTGGACGCCGTCGGCAACACCACCAAGGCCGTGACCAAGGGCTACGCGATCGGATCGGCGGTGCTGGCGGCGCTGGTGTTGTTTGCCGACTACGCGCACCACTTGAGCCTCAAGTTCCACCAGAGTTTCACCTTCGACCTGTCCGACCACATGGTCATCATCGGCCTCGTGATCGGCGGCCTGGTGCCTTACCTGTTCAGCGCAATGGCGATGGAAGCGGTCGGCCGCGCCGCGGGTTCGGTGGTGGAAGAAGTGCGCCGGCAGTTCCGCGAGATCAAGGGCATCATGGACGGTACCGGCAAACCCGAGTACGACCGCGCGGTGGACATGCTGACCAAGTCGGCGGTCAAGGAAATGATCATTCCGTCCCTGCTGCCGATCGTGGTGCCGATCCTGGTCGGCCTGATCCTGGGGCCCAAGGCACTGGGCGGCGTGCTGATCGGCACCATCGTCACCGGCTTGTTCGTCGCGATTTCGATGACCACCGGCGGCGGCGCGTGGGACAACGCCAAGAAATACATCGAGGACGGCAACTTCGGCGGCAAGGGATCGGAAAGCCACAAGGCCGCGGTCACCGGCGACACCGTGGGCGATCCGTACAAGGACACTGCGGGTCCGGCGGTGAATCCGCTGATCAAGATCATCAACATCGTGGCCCTTCTGATCATCCCGCTTCTGGCATTGCACTGATTGCCGGCAGCAGCTCTCGCAAAAAGCCCCGCGTTGCCGCGGGGCTTTTCGTTCCGGGGCTGAGTTTCTATCATCTCCCTCGCCGTCGACCCTCAAGGCTCCTGGCATGACAGAGTTGTTGTCGCGTGAAAACCATTTCGCGGCGGTCTTGGCTGCAGGCCGGGCACTGGGGATGCCCGAGGATCCGCAGCGATTGCTGGAGACTCTGGTTGAAACCGCTTGCAGCCACACTGCTGCATCCGCAGGCGCAATCTGGCTAAGCGATGACGAAGGCGAAGGGTTGACGCTGGCGGTGCCCTCGCGCAATCCGCCGACGCGGCTTGGGCCCCGCGACGGGATGGCCGGACGTTGCGCGCACGCTGGCGCCATGCTGCATGTTCGCGATCCGGAGGATGTCGGCCCCGCAAGTGAGCTCATTGCGGCCGACCTGGGCCCGGAAGCCGTCCTGAACCTGCCGTTGCCCGCTCGCGACGGCGCCGTACTGGGTGTCTTGCAACTGCTGCACGCGCAACGCGACGGTTTTACCGATGAGATGCTCTCGTGGGCACAGCTTGTGGTGACGCTGGCTGGCCTGATGCTGGAAAACTTGCGGCTGGACACCTCTGCGCAGCAAGCCAGCCGGTTGCACGACGAAGTCGAGGTGGCGCGCGAAATCCAGCGCAGCACCCTGCCCGACAGCATGCCTCAGGTCACTGGCTACGACCTGCACGGTCATTTTCAACCCGCCACCTACGCCGGCGGTGACATGTTCGACGTGGTGCAGCTCGAACACGGCGTGTTCCTGTTGCTGGGCGACGCCACCGGCCACGGCTTCGGGCCGGCATTGTCGGCGGTGCAGATGCAAGGCATGTTGCGGCTCGCATTTCGCCTCGGCGCCGACCTGGACCACGCTTTCCTGCACGTCAACAATCAGTTGTCCGAAGATCTTCCTGCAGACCGCTTCATCACTGCTTTCATGGGCTTTCTCGATCCCGGCGCACACACCGTCAGTTACCACTCCGCAGGCCAGGGCCCGATCCTGCACTTCCATGCCGCGGATGGTCATTGCGACTGGCATCGGCCGGACATGTTTCCGGTAGGCGTGCTGGGACTGGACGAGGTGAAGCCCGCGATCAGCCTGCCGCTCGCGCCCGGCGACATCCTGGCACTGATTTCGGATGGACTCTACGAACAGATCGGGACCGACGGCTCGGAATTCGGTCAGGATCGCGTCGGCGCGATCCTGCAACGCGACCATGCGCTGCCGATGGCCGAAGTGTGCCGCAACCTCATGACCGCGGTCGAGCGGTTCGCTGTCGGCTGCGCGCAAGCCGACGACATCACGATGATCCTGGTGCGGCGTCTGCCCTGAACGGCGCGTCAGTCCTTCAACACGTACAACTGCCAGAGGTCCTTGCGTGTCATCTGCAGGAACGGGCGCATCATCAGGCAACCGGTCGTGCCGATGCTGTGCTCCAGATAATTCAACTCCGCGAATTTTGCGCGGGTCTCGTTGTCGAGTGGCACGCCCAGGCCGTTTTCGCGCATCAACAGCAGGCCCTTGGCGCGCAGTGCCAGTTCGGTGTACAGGCGCAGGTAGCAGAGCATGTCCGCGACCACGACACCGTCGAACTTGTCGCGCAACTGACTCAGGAACATCCCGACTGGCGAGTGGCCGAAATCATTCGAGTCGATCACCCGTATCAATGCCGAGTCCTCGTCGAAGTCGGTCTGCAACCAGTCATGCGTGTTCCGTTCGCTGATACGAAACACCAGGTACATGATCGGTGGCAGGATCAGGATCGTGCCGACGGTCTGGGCCACAGGCGACACAAAGAAATGATTGAACACGGAGTGTATGGATATCGCCAGCACCAGGCCGGGCAGACAATGCCAGATGCGGATGCGCAGGCTGTGGGTGGACATGGTTTGCGTCATCACCGCGAACAGCGCCACCACGCCGCCGTGCATCACTGCAGTGCCAAAGCCCCGCACCAGCCACAGAACCAGCGAAGTGTCGGCAGCGAGGTACAGGTAGTACAGGTTCTCGATCAACGCGAATCCGGTCCCGATCGCGAAGCCGCAGATCGCCGAATCGACCAGGAAGCCCACGCGGTCCTTGCGGATCAGCCACACCATCACCGCGGCCTTCAGGCTTTCCTCGACCACGGGCGCCACCCATCGCGAATAATGCACCAGGTCCATCTGCAACAGCGTCATCAATTCGCCGTTCAGAAAAAAACATACCGCGGCAACCACGCCGCCCGCAGCAATCAGCGCCATCACCAGGCGCATGCGCACCAACCTGTAGCTGTCGAGATAGACCAGCAGCAGCAGGAAGATCACTACCGGCAGCAGGCCGAGCGGCGCGTAGACGAACGGGCTCATGAACGGCTCTACCGCGCGACTGCCACTAGAATTTCGCGATTTGCAGCGAAAGCATCCATTCGTTGGACGTCCCCAACTGGCCACCGAAGCCCCAAGCATAGCCTGCAGACAGCGTCATGGGCAGTTGGTTGAGCACCGTGAACCTGAGATCCAGCTGGAAACCCGCGTCGCGGTAGGTCTCCCGAAACGCCGAGTTGTTCGGATCGGTGATCAGATAACCGGAGAACAAGGCGGGGCGTATCCAGCTGAGGTAGAACCCCGGCGAGCCCACTTGCGCAAAGCGCAGCGGCGGCAGATTCAGTTCCAGGGTCGTCTTGGCGAACGTGTGGCCGGCGAGCTGGTCGATCTCGAAGCCCGGGAAACTGTCGAATTCCCGGTAGCGCTTGGGATCCTGATAGTCGACGTAGTTGTTCTGAAACGCGCCGAAGTAGAAGTTGGCGAGGGGGTTCGCGCGATTGCCGTTCGACAGCCCGGCTGAGTTGTACAGCCAGAGGGACATGTGCGGCACGGGCAACGGGAAGCCGAAATCGAACCCGCCGCGCAACTGGGTGATGGTCTGGCCTCCGGCGACGAAGGCGGCAGTGTCCAGGTTCCACGCAACCCCTTTCTCGTAGTCCACCGCGCCGCCCGAGGCACGCTTGTTGGAGTAGGCAAGCTCCGCCTGGGTGATGAACATGTTGCTGACCACGGAGCTCACGTTCTGGAAGCTCGGCAGCGTGTTGAGCCCGGTGTAATACGACGCGTTGACGTTGAAATCCATGTGTCGCGGAAGATCGTAGATCAACGGATGCTTGTAGCCGACCGTCACCGCGTCGCCCTTGCGGCTGTTCTTCACCGGACCGAACAGGTCGTAGAAATCGGCGAGGTTGTGCCAGTACTGCGCATACCAGTTCATGCCCTCGTAATCGACGCCAAGGTGCAGGTGCTGGCCACCCTTGCTGTCGGGGCCGGGGGACACCGATGCGGTGACGCCGATCGTATTCAGACCGAGCGGATCGGCGAAGTCGAAGTGCCAACCCAGGGCCACGTCGTTGCGATAGCCTTCGATGACCGGGTAACGACCCTCGGGGCTGATATGGTGCGAAAAGATGTACGGTCCCTTGTGGGTGATCATGGATTGCAGATTCACCGTGGAGGGTGAGCCGGCGCCCCAGCTGCGCACGATCGGGCGCTTGTCGGCAATCTCGGTGCCGAGGAAGGTGATCGCACTGAGGTTCTGGAGGGGTGCCGGGTCGAATTCCACGGGCAGGAAGCCCTGCCCGGTGTATTCGAGCGCCGCAACCTTGACGTCGGACATCGGCATCGGCCGGAACAATCCGGTCTCGGCGTTGCTGACCGCATCCATCTTGCCGGTCGCGATGTCGTACCGATAGATGTTGGAAATGCCGGTGTAATACGAACTGCCGTACAGGTAACGGCCATCCGGGGTGAACACGAAACCTTCAGGGCTCGCCTGGCCGAAGTCGTACTCTCCGACCGGTTTGACCTTGCCGGCCAGAAGGTCGGCGGTCTTGAACAGGCGCAAATACTTGTGGCCGTCGATCTGCGTCACCGAGGCCGACAGCAGGGTGCCGTCTGGCGATACCGACAGCATGGACGGGACCACCCCATAGGGGAAGGTGTGCACCTGGTGCCAGTCCTTGTACGGATAGGGAATCCTCACCAGAGTCGCGTAGCCGTCGCCCTGGCGCACGCCCCACAGCGAGCGGTCCGCGGCGTCGAACGCCAGATCGCCGATGCGCGCGCCCTTCAGCAGGAAGCGGGACTTGCCGCTGCGCACGTTGACTTCCTTGAGGTCGCGAAGTCCGTAATTCTTTTCGGTGTAGAACAACGTGCGGGTGGTCGGATCCCAGGCCGTCGAAGCGACCCGGTAGGCCATCGCGCCATGGATTTCGGCCAGACGGCGAATGCTGCCGTTCTGCAAGTCGAGCACGCCGACGAAAGGCAATGCGCCCGGGTACATGAAGGCGCCGATCAAGGTGCCGTCCTGCGGATCGATGTAGCTGCGTGACACCGAGCCAAGCGCCCGGCTCGTCAAGGGGGTGAGCCTGGTCAGCGGGAATTCCCGCACCTTGTGCAGATTGGCTTGCTGGAACGTGTGCTCGAAGGCGATCCAATCGTTCCAGGCCTGGTCCATGGGGACGTGAAACACCTGCCTGAATGCGTCGGCATAGTAGGCCTTGCTGTCCTTTTCGCGACGGTACCAGTCGGTCACCATCTGCGGCGAGTAGTGGAGTGCCAGATAGCTGAGGAAACGCGTGCCGTACAGGTAGGCGTTGGTCGTGTGCTGGAAATCGACCGCGGTGGCTTTGGATATCAGCCCAAGCGGACTATAGAAATGCGCGTTGTCGCGCACCATCGCCCGCCACACCATTTCGTCGTAGGCGCCCTGGGCGCGCCCGATGCCACCGGACATCCAGGTTTCCATGAACACCGCGATGCCTTCCCGGTACCAGCGCGGCGAACTCGTGCGCGGCACCGTCAGGTACTTGTACAGGATGGTCACCGGGTGCTGGTTGGTGATTTGGGGCTTGCCTCCGAAAAAGTCGCGCCAATGCTGGTCGCGCTGGTTCCATCCGTCGAGCGTCGAGACGTGGACCATTTCGTGATTGAACGTCGTGAACAGTCGATCACTGCCCGGGTCCGTCTCCAGATCATCGTCGTCGGGCGCGATGTAAACCGTCACGCGGTTGCTTGGCGCGACCGCCGTGCCACCATTTCCGTCATCGCTGAAATCGGCGAGCACGATCGTGGTGCGGGGGTCCCATGGCGTGAAATGGAAGGTTTTTTCCTGAAACGCGAGTGCGTTCTCGTAGCTGCGCGCAGCGTACGGGGCAAGGTACGCTTCTTGCGGGGTGTAGAGCAGACGCAAGTCCTTGGTCTCGAGACTCTGCAACTCGAACGGTCGGGTCGTGGCACAGCCCGACAACACCGATGCACAAAAGAGTCCGCCGACAAGCCCCAGGCATTTGGTCGCGCTGCGCATGACGCCCCCATAAGCAGCATTGTTCGAGTCGACCCGCCGCGTCTTTTTAGCGGAAACCGGGGCAATTAACAAACGCAGCCACCCGTACGCAGGTACGAGTGGCTGGTTCAACCGTCCGCGACGCCAGATGCTTCGAGCCCGTCATGGCGCCGCGGCCGTGTTGCACTTGCGGGCTGGCGGATCCTTCCGTAGCCGTACTCGATGTTGCTTAGCCCTCAGGGCTGACGCAATCCATTCCTGTCCGCGTCGTTCAACGCCCGCAGGAACTGGGGGCTGTTCATCGCCTTCAGGAAGTCGGGGTTGCTCGCCGCCTTCAGGAAGTTCGGGTTGCCCGCCGCCTTCAGGAAGTCCGGATCGCGCACCGCCGCCAGGAAGTTCGGATTGCCCGCTGCCTTCAGGAAGTCGGGATTGCTTGCTGCCTTCAGGAAGTTCGGATCACGCACCGCCGCCAGGAAGTTCGGATCGCTCACCGCCTTCAGGAAGTTCGGATCGCTCGTCGCCTTCAGGAAGTTCGGATTGCGCACCGCCGCCAGGAAGTTCGGATTGCTCGCCGCCTTCAGGAAGTCGGCATTGCTCGCCGCCTTCAGGAAGTCGGGGTTGCCCGCCGCCTTCAGGAAGTCCGGATCGCGCGCCGCCTTCAGGAAGTTCGGATCACGCACCGCCGCCAGGAAGTTCGGATCGTGCACCGCCTTCAGAAAGTCGGGACTGCTCGCCGCCTTCAGGAAGTCGGGGTTGCTCGCCGCCTTCAGGAAGTCCGGATCGCGCGCCGCTTTCAGGAAGTCGGGGTTGCTCGCCGCCTTCAGGAAGTTGGGATCGTGCACCGCCTTCAGGAAGTTCGGATCGCTCGCTGCCTTCAGGAAGTTCGGATCATGCGCCGCCTTCAGGAAGTTCGGATCGCGCACCGCTTTCAGGAAGTTGGGATCGCGCGCTGCCTTCAGGAAGTTCGGATCATGCGCCGCCTTCAGGAAATTGGGATTGCTCGCCGCCTTGAGGAAGTCGGGATTGCTCGCCGCCTTCAGGAAGTCGGGGTTGCCCGCCGCCTTGAGGAAGTTCGGGTCGTGCGCTGCCTTCAGGAAGTTGGGATCGCGCGCCGCCTTCAGGAAGTCGGGATTACTCGCCGCCTTCAGGAAGTCCGGATCGCGCACCGCCGCCAGGAAGTTCGGATCGTGCACCGCCTTCAGGAAGTCGGGATTGCTCGCCGCCTTCAGGAAATCGGGATTGCTCGCCGCCTTCAGGAAGTCGGGATCGCTTGCCGCCTTCAGGAAATTGGGATCGCGTACCGCATTCAGGAAGTTCGGATCACGCACCGCCTTCAGGAAGTCGGGATTGCTGGCCGCCTTGAGGAAGTCGGGATCGCTCGCCGCCTTCAGGAAGTCCGGATCGCGCACCGCATTGAGGAAGTTCGGATCACGCACCGCCTGCATGAGGTCGGGGCTGCGCAACGCCTGCTGGACCGCAGTGCTTCTCAGCGCGTTCACCAGCGTGGGGCTGCTGATGAGCTGCTGATACGAATCGGTCTGCATGAACCGGGCCACCGCCTGGTCACCCAGATTGACTCCCGCAGAACTGATCTGGCTGGACTCGTAGCGGTGTGCCGGCGCGATGGTCGCCGCCGCCATTTCGTTGCCGCCATGCATGATGGTGTCGCCGTAGTAGGCGATGGCGCCCGCGATCGCGACCGCCAAGACCGCAAGACCTACAACCAACGTCTTCTTGTTCTGTGTCGTGCTGTTCATGGGCTTACCTCGTTGTACGTGAGTGGATGCGTGAGCCTGATTGATTCCCGTTCTGCCCCATCCAATACGGTGGGCCGATCGAAAGGTTGGTGATTGCGTTCGCTCCGAAGATTGACGCTGCGGTGCTGCCCGTGCGGCGTCGACCGCTTGCAGAATTCGCGCATGCAGGTCAGGCGGCAGCGGCGCTGCCGGCGAAGCTTCGCGCAGTCTCACCGCCAGTTCCTGCAACGATGCTTTTTCCGCGCACAGTTCGGCGGAATTCGCCAGTGCTTGCTCGAGCAGTGCCCTTTCCGTCGAACCGATCTCGCCGTCGAGTTCGGCATCCAGCCATTCGCTGTAGCGAGGATCGCTCATGCGGAAACCACGCCGCGCGAACAAAGCCGCTTGCGCAAATGCTGGCGCGCATCGTGAAGTCGGGATTTCACGGTCTTTTCGGGGATGCCCAGAATTTCGGCGATCTCGCCGTAGCTGCACCCGGAGAAATGCCTGAGCAGGATCACGGCGCGGTAATCGGTTTGCAGTTCCATCAGTGCCACCTGTATCAGGTCGTGTATCTGGCTGGCTTCAGCCTGTTCTTCAGGTTCCTGCTCGCCGCTGTCCAGCAGTTCGTCCTCGATCGGTACTTCACCGGCACTTGTGCGCTTGCGCTGTTCCAGCCGATCGATCGACACGTTCACCGCAATGCGGTAGATCCAACTGAACAACCGGTACTTCGGGTCGTAGCCATCAAGATGCTCGAATACCTTGAGAAAAACGCTCTGGGTTGCATCCGCGGCCTCGGTGGCGTTGCCGAGCATCCGGCAGGCCAGGTTGAAGACCGGCCGTTCGTAGCACTGCACCAGACGCTCGAACGCTTCCCTGTCGCCAGCCACGAGCCGCGTCAGCAATTCTGGACCCAACTCGTCGCCCGACTCATCCATAACTACGGTGCATCCGGAAAAAAGTTGGTGCGCCCGTTACGCGGGCGCAAAGGGAAGGCGTTGAAGCCGGCCTCCGGCCGGTAAACGCTCACGCACCGGCGGAGGCGTCGATGGAAAACAACTTGTCCATTCCCGAATACTTGAAGATGTCGCTGATGTGGGGATTGACGTGGATCAGGCTGATGCCCGAGCCGGCAGCCATCAATCGCTTGTGGGTTTTGAGAAGCACCCCAAGACCGGCACTGGAGATGTATTCCAGCCCCTGTACGTCGAGCACGCAGGGTGCCTGTACCTGGTCCAGAAACGCCTGCGCGCGTTCGGCCTGGCTGGCGTCCAGCCGGCCGTTGATCACCACGTGACGCCAATCATCAAAGCGGATTTCCATCATGGCTCCGCCCCCGCTCCCTTGAAGAAGGTGACCCGGCTCTCGCGGTTGCGGTATTCGTAGTGCATCGAATCGACCATCTTCGACACCAGATACAGCCCCATGCCGCGCGGCTCGCGCTCGGCAAGCGGTGCATCGACGTCATACGATGGGGCGCGCGATGGATCGAACGGTTCGACGTCGTAGTCGGTCAGGCACACCTCGACGCCGCCGTCCACCTGGCTGAGGCGCATCAAAATGTCGTGGTCGGTCCCGAGGTTGTACTGGACCATGTTGACGAACAATTCTTCGATCGACAGGTCCACCGCGACGCGGATCGAGGGATCGATCGCGTTCTCCGAAAAAAACCGCTCGGTCTCCGCGACGATGGACTGCAACTCGTCGACGGACCGCTTGAACATCCGTTCCATCAAAGCCCCCATCGCGCGCCGCATGGCGCGCAGCCCGAAACTGTTTGACGTTACCCCGAACGATGTTGCCTGCGCAGTATAGACCTTGATTGAAGATCTGTTGCAGCAACATGCGTCGGGGCTCTGCGGGTCCGGGCTGCAACAACGCATTTGGAGCGGTTGTCGCGACAGTGGGCGAGCGTCATCACGCCACCCGACCGTTGCGATCAGCGGGCAACAACATGGCGTGCGGCAACCACGTCGTCATCCCCGGACCGCGCCAGGGCTCATCGCGCGCCTGCCTGCCCGACTGCGGAATCAGATGCCGGAGCGGATTTCGGCGCAGTCCATCGCCCGCCAGCAACAGTGCCGCGAACCGCGTGACTTTATCCAATTTGTTTGACTGCGCACCGAAGCAGGACGGATCGCGGGTCCACCGGCACCCAGTGGAATGGCCGGGAATTGCCAACTATCGGAGTGAGATTCAGAAGTGATCGGGCCGCGCCAGCGCGTTGAAGTTTCGCGACGAAGTGTCGAACCTTCTTACACTTTTCGGATGCCCGAATGCAGCGAGCGGTGCTCCCGGGACAACAGTGGCTGTTCAGTCTGATGCGGGTGGAATCAATGACTTGTCTGCCAAGGTCGAACGCGGCACGAGCAGACGACCAGCCAGTCCGCAAGATTGCCACGGCGTCGGACTGTCGGTTTTTTTTACGTTTTTCCCCGCACCGAAACGGACGGCAGAACGTATCAAATTGTTTTCATTTGATATTTTTTGTTGGCACGCAAGTTGCCTTGTATCTTTCGGTCCAACTCGCACACAGGGGTGCTTCATGCGACTCTCAACACTTTGTGCCGCGGCCTTGCTCGCCGCCGGCTCGATCGGCTTTGCCTCGGCAACGACGATCGACGTGATCCATAACGGCGATTTTTCGCAGACCAACAACGGTACCAGCGTACCCACCCAGTTCGGTACAGGAAGTGGCGGCACATTCACAGCCCAGCAATTCATCACGGACTGGACCGGCAACGACGGGTATGAGATCTGGTACCCGACCCAGTCCGCCGCCACGAGCGACGATGCCTACAGCGTGTGGGGCCAGGGCAGCGGCCGCGACACCGGCAAGGAAATGCTCTGGGGTCCGATCCCGGCACCCAACGGCACCCTGACCTTCGTCGGGCTCGATGGCGACCAGGCCACGGGTGTGCAGTCCAGCATCAAGCAGCAACTCACGGGCCTCACCGTTGGCTCGAGCTACACGGTCAGCTTCGACTGGGGTGCGGCGCAGTTGCAAAGCCGCACTGGCGCCACCCAGTCGTCCCTGCTGGTGTCCTTTGGCGACCACTTTCACTACTCTACCGGCTTCATCGACAATCCCAGCGGGGCTTTCACGGGCTGGAATACTTCATCGTTCAATTTCGTGGCCGATTCAACGTCGGACTGGCTGACATTCCTTGCGATCGGTACGCCGAGCGGCTATCCGCCGGTGTCCTTGCTGACCAATGTGTCGGTGACCCACAATGTTCCGGAACCGCCGGCGCTGGCCATGTTCGGACTCGGCCTGCTGGGCCTGGGCCTGTTGACCGTGTTCGCACGCCGGCGCGCCCAGCGCCGGCTCGCCGAAGTCAGCCACGACGACATCGCTTGAGCCTCTGCCATCGTCCGGGTGCATCCGCGCCCGGACGATGAGCGTGCGGTACCCGCCGTGAACGCACTGATTTCCGAGATCGTGCACCTCACAGCCTGGCTGCTCCTGCTGTGCGCTGTTTTCGTGCCGCTGGAGCGGCTGGCCGGCATCCGGCGCCAGGCCTTCTTCCGGCGTGAATTCCTGACCGACCTCGGCTGGTACGCGCTCAACTCGATCATGGTCGGCATGCTGCTGGGCGCACCGCTGGTCTTGATGGGCGCCGCGGTTCACCAACTCATTCCGTCTGCCGCCCTCGATGCCATCGCCGGATTGCCCGGATGGGTCCGGCTCGTTCTCGGACTGTTGGTGGGTGACATCGGTTTCTACTGGGGCCACCGCTTCACCCACGAGATTCCCTTGCTCTGGCGCTTTCATTCGATCCATCACAGTGCCAGGGAAATCGACTTTCTCAGCAACACCCGCGCGCACCCGGTGGACATGGTGTTCCCGCGGATGTGGGGCTTCATTCCCGTGCTCGCCCTCGGCTTGACCGGCGGCAGCACGACGGTCGCAACGCTGGTCCTGATCGCCGGTACGCTGTGGGGATTCTTCATCCATGCGAACGTGCGCTGGCGCTTCGGCTTTCTCGAGCACATTGTCAGCACACCATTTTTCCATCACTGGCATCACACCGAAGATCGCCGCCGTGACGGCAACTACGCAGCGATGTTCCCGTTTGTCGACCACCTGTTCGGCACGTTTCAGTCGCCGGACCATTGGCCGACCGGCTACGGCATCGACGGGCCCATGCCCACCTCGCTGGGTGGACAATTGTTGATGCCGTTCCTGCCGGCGAGCCGCGGCCAAGTGGCCACCCGGCCGCCATCGCGGTGAGCCGCAGGCCTGATCATTGTTCCTGCAGCTCCCGCCGTCGCGATGGCCCATGCCATACTCGGCCACCTATACGCACCGCGAGACTGCAATGAACACTGCCCTGTCAAAGCTGACCCTGGCGGCCACACTGGGAGCCTTGAGCTTGAGCGCCTGCACCTCCAGCCACCCGGCTTCCACATCGACGCCCAACGCCTCGCAAGCGAACAGCTCGGCGATCGCTTCGTCCAGCTCCCCGCAACCCGCCACGGCTGTCGGCAGCGATGATCCCTTTCCCTACGATCCGTGGCTGGTGAAGGTGCACGGCGACCGCGCATTGGCATGGGTGGACAAGCAGAACGCCCGCACCAAGGCCACGGCTTTCGGCAGCGGTTCGGATTTCGACCAGCTGCGCCGGCAGCTGCTCGAAGTGATGAATTCGAAGGCGCGCATCCCCCACGTGCGCAAGATGGGCAAGTACTACTACAACTTCTGGACGGACAAGGATCACCCGCGCGGGATCTGGCGCCGCACCACCCTGACTTCGTATGAAACCGCCCACCCGGACTGGGAAACGGTGCTCGACATCGACGCGCTGGGCAAGGCCGAGGGTCACACATGGGTGTTCAAGGGCGCACAGTGTCTCAAGCCCGCCTACCAGCGCTGCCTGATTTCACTGTCGCCGCACGGCGGCGATGCCGTGGTGGTGCGTGAATTCGACATTCCGGGCAAATCCTTCGTCAAGGGCGGTTTCGACCTGCCCGAGTCGAAAACCGACGTGGACTGGATCGATGAGAACCACATCTACGTCGGCACCGATTTCGGCCCCGGCTCGATGACCAAATCGAGCTATCCGCGGATCGTCAAGGAATGGACGCGCGGCACGCCGTTGACAGACGCCAAAACCGTTTACGCGGGCAAGCCTACCGACCTTTCCGTCGGAGCGTTTCATGACAACACGCCCGGTTTCGAACGTGATTTCGTGTCCATCGCCAAGGACTTTTTCCACAACGACTTGTACCTGCGGAAAGACGGCAAACTCGTGAAGGTGGACGTGCCCAGCGATGCCAGTACCGACGTGCACCGTCAGTGGCTGCTGGTGGAACCCAAATCGCCGTGGACGGTGGGCGGCAAGACCTACCCCATCGGCAGTCTGCTGGCCATCCACTTCAAAGCCTTCATGGCAGGCGACCGACACTTCGACGTGTTGTTCAAACCCGACCCGCGCACCGCGCTGTCCGCGTTTTCGTGGACGCGTCACCATCTCATCCTCAATACCCTGGAGGATGTAAAGAGCCGCCTGAGCGCACTCACCCCGCAAGCCAACGGCGACTGGTCGCGCGCGCCGTTGCCGGGCATACCCGACAACAGCCACGCCAGTGCCTTCGCTGTCGACCCGGACCACGATGATGCGTATTGGTTGAACGTCACCGGCTATCTCACGCCATCCACGCTGGAGCTGGGCACCATCGGCGAAGGCAAGGCCAAGGTCATCAAGCAGGAGCCCTCGTTCTTCGACGCCTCGAAGTTCAGCGTCAGTCAGCACTTCGCAACTTCAAAAGACGGCACCAAGGTCCCGTATTTCGAAGTGGCCCCAAACGGCATGAAGCTGGATGGCAAAAACCGCGTGCTGGAGTACGGCTACGGCGGCTTCGGCATTTCGATGCTGCCGCAGTACTCGGGGTCGATCGGCCGCGCGTGGCTGGAACGTGGCGGGGTATACGTCGTCGCCAACATCCGCGGCGGCGGCGAATACGGCCCAGCCTGGCACAAGGCCGCGATGAAGGCCAATCGTCCCAAGGCTTACCAGGATTTTTCCGCGGTTGCCGGGGATCTGATCAAGCGCGGCGTCACTTCGCCGGCACATCTAGGCGCGCAAGGCGGCAGCAACGGCGGGCTGTTGATGGGCAACATGCTGACCGAATATCCGCAGTTGTTCGGCGCCATCGCCTGCAATGTCCCGCTGCTGGACATGAAGCGCTATATCCATCTGGAAGCCGGCGCCTCGTGGATCGGCGAATACGGCGACCCGTCCGATCCCGCGCAGTGGGCCTTCATCAGGAAGTTCTCGCCTTACGAAAACCTCAAGCCGGACATGCAGTACCCGCCGGTGCTGTTCTACACCACCACCAGCGATGATCGCGTCGGTCCGGAGCAGGCGCGCGCGACCGCCGCGAAGATGCAGCACATGGGCTACCGGAACGTGTGGTTCTACGAGAACCGCGAAGGCGGCCACGGCGCCGGCGCCGATGCAAAGCAGTCCGCCAACATGTTCGCGATGGATTACAGTTTCCTGTGGGACAAGCTGAAGTAGCCGTGTGCGGGCCGCATGTCCGCGGAAAAGCCCCGCCTGATGCGGGGCTTTTCGTTGCCGGGCCGCGAAGGCAAGCCACCGTGACGTAGAATCCGGGTTTTCCCCAAGGATCGATCCCATGGGCCTGGATCATGTGCCTGCCGGCCGCAACCTGCCGGACGACATCAATGTCATCATCGAAATTCCGAAAGACGCCGAACCCGTCAAGTACGAGGTGGACAAAGCCTCCGGCGCAATCTTCGTGGACCGCGTGCTGTCGACGCCGATGCGCTACCCGTGCAACTACGGTTACGTGCCCAACACGCTTTCGGGCGATGGCGACCCGGTCGACGCACTGGTGCTGCTGCCGCTGCCGCTGATCGCGGGTTCGGTAATCCGCTGCCGGCCGGTCGGCATGTTGAACATGGACGATGAAGCCGGCCAGGACACCAAGCTGATCGTCGTGCCCGGCGACAAGGTGTTCAATGGCTACGCGCACATCCGCGACATCGACGACACCCCGCCGCACTGGCGGGATCGCATCGCCCATTTCTTCGAGCACTACAAGGATCTCGAACAAGGCAAATGGGTGAAGGTTTCCGGCTGGGGCGATGCCGAGGCTGCACGTGAGGAGATCCGGAGATCGGCGGAACGCTACCGGCAAGCGCCGGAAAAACCGAAGTTCTAGCCGTGGTCTCCAATCGCGGCCACTCGGGGACCCCGAAGAACCGTCGCGAGCGATGCCAGATTGCGTGACGCCGGAGCGCAGCAAGCGGAGCGTACACGCCAGTACGTGAGCATTGCGAGCACCGCCGGCGCGCAAGCTGGCGAGCGCAGCAGGTTATTCGGGGTCCCTTATGTGCTAGCGTTGTGGCATGGCCAAGACCCGCCGCACCCGCATCGTCGCCACCCTCGGCCCTGCCACCGACGCACCGGGCATGCTGGAAAGCGCGTTGCGCGAGGGCGTGGACGTAGTCCGCTTGAATCTCTCGCACGGCAATGCGGAAGACCATCTGCGCCGCGCCCGCGACGCCCATGCCGCCGCGGCCAGGCTGGGCCGCGAAGTCGGCGTGCTGGCCGACCTGCAGGGACCCAAGATCCGCATCGAGCGTTTTGCGAACGGGCCGGTGCAGCTCGAAGCCGGCAACGCCTTCACGCTGGATTGCCGCGCCGACGCGCCGCCCGGCGACGCGACCCGCGTCGGAGTGAGTTACCTCGACTTGCCGCAGGACTTGAAAGCGGGCGACCATTTGTTGCTCGACGACGGCTTGGTCGAACTCGAAGTCAAGCAGATCAGGGATGCCCAAATCCATTGCAGCGTCGTGATCGGCGGCAAACTGTCCGATCGCAAAGGGCTGAACCGCAAAGGCGGCGGTCTGTCGCTGGGTGCGCTTTCCGACAAGGATCGCGCCGACATCAAGCTCGCCGCGCAATTGAAGGCGGATTTCCTGGCGGTGTCGTTCGTGCGCTCGGCCAAGGACATCGAGGAAGCGCGCAACTTGCTGCGCGAGGCCGGCGGCAATGCCTGGCTGGTCGCCAAGATCGAACGCGCCGAAGCCATCGAAAAGCTGGAAGAGATCATCGACGCATCCGATGCAGTGATGGTCGCGCGCGGTGATCTGGGTGTCGAAGTCGGTGACGCCGCCCTGCCCGGCTTGCAGAAGAAAATCATCCGCGAGGCCTTGGCGCGCAATCGCGTAGTGATCACCGCAACGCAGATGCTGCAGTCGATGGTCGAATCTCCCATCCCGACCCGTGCCGAAGTGCTCGACGTCGCCAACGCCGTGATCGACGGCACCGACGCGGTGATGCTTTCGCAGGAATCCGCGGCGGGCAAACACCCGGACGTCGCGGTCGCCGCGATGAGCCGGATCTGTCTCGGCGCCGAGCGCCAGTTCGAACCGGTCGAAGACATTTCGGTGCTCACGCACCGCCTCGACCGCACCGATCAAGCCGTGGCGATGGCGGCGATGTTCCTGGCCACGCAACTGCCCATGCGTGCCATCGTGGCGTTGACCGAGTCAGGCACCACCGCGCAATGGCTGTCACGCTATCGCACATCGGTGCCGATTTACGCGCTCACGCCAAGCGCCGAGACGCGCCGCCGCATGCTGCTGTTGCGCGACGTGCAGCCGATGCCTTTCGATGGCCACGGCGCATATCCTGCGCTGGTGGTGCGCGAAGCCGCGCAGCAACTGTTCCAGCGCGGCGACCTCGCCGAAGGCGATCGTGTACTGTTGACCCACGGCGACCGCACTGGCCGCGGCGGCGGCACCAACACGCTCAAGCTGCTGAGTGTGGGCGCGGACGGGATCGCCGAGAGCCTGAAGGATTTGTGATCCAGAACGATCATGCCGCTGCCCGTCCTCATGAACAAAACCGCCTGCGCCCTCGCCATCCTGCTCGTTGCCGCAACTTCCAACGCTGCGGTCGGCCCCAATGTCAAAGCCGTTCAGCCCGGTCACCTGGCCGATTACTGGGTGATGACCAACACCTCGCTGGACGTGGACGTGCCCAACAGCGGGGTCAATCTTGAAAAGCCCACCTGTTCGGCCGTCACCTACATGATCGGCGCCGATGGCGTGACCCGCGACATCATGGTGCGCAAGACCATCCCGGCCGGAGACCTCGACACGGTTGCGGCCAGTGCGGTCAAGGACATGCAATACATGCCCGGCGCCAACAACGCCGCACGAGAGCCGGTGTTTACCTACATCATCATCCCGTTCAACCTGCCGGCCGACCCGGCCGCACGCAAACGCATCACGAATGCCTGTACGCTGAATGACTTTCCCAAGGGTTACAGGTGACTGTGCGACACCCCTGATCGCTGTTTTGTCGGAGGCAGTGGCCACAAGTGCTTCAGCAAGCAGCCGTCCATGGCGCCGGGCACCAGCCCGGCCATCCTTGCCCGGCCTCGCCCTGACTTTTCACAACAGCCGCTACGCTCGCCTATAATTTACGGCCCCCGACAGCAACGGAACACGGTCATGAGCATCGACCAAATGGAAGCCGTCGCGCAGGCGATGGTCGCCCCCGGCAAAGGCATCATCGCGATCGACGAATCCTCGGGCACCATCAAGAAGCGCTTCGAGGCAGTCGGTGTGCCCGACTCGGAAGAACACCGCCGCGCCTACCGCGAAATGCTGCTGACAGCCCCCGGGCTTTCCGAACACATCTCGGGCGCGATCCTGTACGACGAGACCATCCGCCAGTCCACCAAGGCTGGCGTGCCGTTCACCAAGGTCATGAAGGACGCCGGCATCATCCCCGGCATCAAGGTCGACAAGGGCGCGAAACCGCTTGCCGGTTTTCCGGGTGAACTGGTGACGGAGGGCCTAGACGGCCTGCGCGGACGGCTCGAGGAATACGTGAAACTGGGTGCCGAGTTCGCCAAGTGGCGTGCGGTGATCACGATCGGCGAAGAGATGCCTTCGAGCACCTGCATCGATGCCAATACCCATGCACTGGCGCGCTACGCCGCGCTGTGCCAGGAAGCGGGTCTGGTGCCGATGGTGGAACCCGAAGTGCTGATGGACGGCGACCACGACATCGAAACCTGCTACGAGGTCACCGAAGCCACGCTGCGTTCGCTGTTCGCGGCGCTGTACGAACACAACGTGATGCTGGAAGGCACCATCCTGAAAGCCAGCATGGTGGTATCCGGCAAGGAATGCGCGGAACAGGCCGATGTGGAAGAAGTGGCCGAGTCCACCATCCTGTGCCTCAAGTCCGCGGTGCCGGCGGTGTTGCCAGGCGTGGTATTCCTGTCTGGCGGGCAGGGCGACGAAGACGCCACCGCGCATCTGAACGCCATGAACCGACTTGGCCCGCACCCGTGGCCGCTGTCGTTCTCCTACGGGCGCGCGATGCAGCAGGCCGCATTGCATCTGTGGGCCAAGGATCTGGATGGCAACTTCGCCGCCGCGCAGAAGATCGTGGTCGAGCGCGCCCACGACAATGGCCTCGCCGCGCTGGGGCAATGGAAGAAGGCGGCTTGACGCCACCAGAAGCGGTTCCCCCCGCAAGCGAGCGGGCCACTTTTTGTTCCGGCAAAAAGTAGCCGAAAACCATTGCGCCCGTGGCGGTGAAACGCCTTGAAGTTGCCATCACGCAAGCAGTCATCCATGAAGTGAACCCCGCCCGCACGACGTGCCCCAGGCATGTCGCGAAAGCTCCGGCTCGTCTTTGCCGCTTGCCGATCGGCGGGATTCCCCTGGATCGAGTCCGGTGTGTCCTCGCCCTGCATCCTGCCTTGCGCCGTCACGCGTGCGGAAAAAACATGGACGTCACCACGACGACCAACTCGCCAGGCAACGCGCACCCGGGGCAAAACTGGTCGGCCATTGCATCCCGCAACAATTCTCTTTATCTTGATGAAAAGATATATGGATGCAGAAGCGATGGCCCCGGTTTCGCTGGAGTTCTTTCCGCCCAAAACCGATGAACAACGCGCGCAGCTCGAGCACGCGTTGCCGAAACTGAAGGCGCTGACGCCGGAGTTCGTCAGCGTCACTTTCGGCGCGGGCGGCTCCACGCTGACCCACACGCCGCGCACGGTGCGATACCTGCGCGAAATCCACGCGCTGGAAGTCGCGCCGCACGTTTCCTGCATGGGCGGTTCGCGCGAGGAAATCGGCGCGCTGCTGAATGACTATCGCGATCTCGGTTGCAAGCGCATCGTTGCGCTGCGCGGCGACCTTCCTTCAGGCATGGCTTCGCCGGGTGATTTCCGTTACGCATCCGATCTGGTCGCATTCATCCGCCGTGAACACGACGGCTGGTTCCATATCGAAGTTGCGTGTTATCCGGAATGCCATCCGCAGTCGGACCACGCCCAAGCCGACTTGAAGCACTTCAAGGCCAAGGTCGAAGCCGGCGGCGATGGCGCGATCACCCAGTACTTTTTCAACGCCGATGCCTATTTCCGTTTCGTCGATGATGCACGCGCCGCCGGAATCACGATCCCGATCGTGCCGGGGATCATGCCGATCGCCAATTTCGCGCAGCTGCGCCGCTTCTCCGAAATGTGCGGCGCGGAAATCCCGCGCTGGATCGGCAAGCGGATGATCGCCTATGGCGATGACGCCGAATCGGTGCGCGAATTCGGCGCCGACGTGGTGGCGGCGATGTGCCGGCGTCTGCTCGAGGGCGGCGCACCCGGCTTGCATATCTACACGCTGAACCGCGCGCGCGCGACGATGGCCATGTTGCGGCACCTCGACGTTGCGGATGAACGAAAGGATCGTTCGCCCCCGGATCGGGCCCGGGGCCGGCTCTGAGCCTGTCTGAGGAAGACCAGCAGGAAATCCCCGAATGCCTGCATTCGTACTTCGACAGGTTCGGGACGAACGATAATGATGTGATCGTCTGACCCGAGAGGCCTTGCGCAACCAAGCTAGCCTGATGCTTTCATGGCCCACGAGGATGTTGTGTCTGCTCGCGCTGGTCGCGTGCGCGCCACTGGCGCGTGCACAGGTCTACCACTGCATCGGCGCGCACGGAGAGCCGGTGTTTTCCGGACAACCATGTGGCACGCCTGCGCCGCCCCCTGGCCAAAGTGCGGTGGCGCCCGAAAAAAATTTCGTCGTATGCGCGGCTTCGCCACGGGAACTCAAGCAATCGGTCGCGAAGTCCTTTGCGACGCAGGATGTGAACCGGCTGGCAGGGCTGATCCTGTGGCGCGACATGGATCAGGTTTCCGCGCAAGCTGCGCTGCGTTCGCTCGCCGCGTGGCTGAAGCAGCCGCTGGTCGGCATCGCGATCGCCTACGCCACCGGTCCGCCGTACGCGGACACTGGCCCGGCACCGGTCGTCGGATCCAGTGTCGCCGGCCTTGTCCCGCAACGGCCGACGGGATTCGAAGTCTCGACCGGCGGCGCTGACGGCGGCACGCGCGATTTTGGCGTCATCGAATTCGGTGGTTGCTGGTG
This sequence comes from Rhodanobacteraceae bacterium, assembly GCA_036279455.1. GTDB lineage: Bacteria > Pseudomonadota > Gammaproteobacteria > Xanthomonadales > Rhodanobacteraceae > 66-474. The sequence goes on from DASUJD010000084.1 coordinate 33,017, forward strand.
GCTGACGTTCTGAACGCAAGTTGCTGCACGTTTTGCAAGCCGTGCGCGTGTTAGCATCGCCGCGAATTTTCTGCGCGTGAAGCGGCGCCGACTGTCATGCTGAAACTTGTTTGCGTGCTCGCCCTCACCGCGTTCGCGGCGAGCTCCTGTTCGTCCAGCCAGCACTCCGCAGTGATGAACTTCGATCCTGCGCCGGTTCCCGCGTCCACCGCAGTCACGCCCGCCACGCGCAAGGCGATTACCGCGGCCGTCGCGAAATTGGCGCCGCGAATACATGTGCAATCGATCAAGCCCATGCCGATACCGGGCTTGTATCAAGTCGTCGCACATGGCCAAGTGCTGTACATGACCGGGGATGGCCGCTACGCGATCCAGGGCAGCGCCTATGACATCGCAACGCGCACGCCGCTCAACGACGTCACCATGGATCGCCTGCGCCGCGATGCAATCGCGCAGCTGAAACCAGGCCAGATGGTCCGCTTCGCACCGTCCCATCCGAAATACACGGTGACGGTATTCACCGATGTCGATTGCCCGTATTGCCGCGCTTTCCACGCCAACATTGCCGAGATCAACAAGCTCGGTATCGCCGTGGATTACCTGTTCTGGCCACGCACGGGCCTGGGCACGCCATCGGCCCAAAAGGCCATCGACGTGTGGTGCGCAGCCAACCACCAAACGGCGCTGACGCATGCCTTCGAGGGCCAGCCACCACGCTTCGCCACCTGCCGATCGCCGGTCGCGCACGACTTCGACCTTGGCGTGGACCTGGGCGTGGATGGCACTCCAACCGTCATCGCAGACAACGGGGTGGTGCTGGGCGGGTACATCGATCCGCAGGAATTGCTGCGACGACTCGAAAGCGTGCACGCCGCCCGTCCCACACAACGATCGCCATGATTGGAGCGGCATTTGTGAAGTCGGGCCACGGAGTTTTGGGGCCATGTATGGCAGCTCTGATGGCAGCTCCAATGGCGGCACTGACAGCAGCCGACCCTTCTGGTGCCTGCTGAACGGAACTCCCAATGCTTGCGCGGCGTCCCGCCAGGCAGCCATCATGGACGATCGCATTTATAATGGTGAGCTCGCTACGGCAAGCGGTCTCCCATCGCCATGATCATCCTCGACGGGCGCAGCGCCCTGTCGGATTTTCGCCTCGACCGACTCAACCAGCGCATCGCAGCCCTGTCGCAAGGGACCCGCGTGCGTGGCGCGCGCCAAGTGTATTTCATCGATTCGAAATCCGCGTTGCCGCCGGCCCTGCATCGCCGACTCGCCGAAGTACTGGACGCCACCGAAGCACCGCCTGCGAACGCGTCGCTGTGGGTGGTGCCACGCCTCGGCACGCGATCGCCATGGTCGTCCAAGGCCACCGATATCGTGCAGCATGTCGGCATCCACGTATCGCGCGTCGAACGCGGCGCCGCGTTCCTGATCGAAAACCTGCCTGACGACACCGATCCCGCCTTTGCGGCGATCATCAACGTCCTGCACGACCCGATGACGCAATCGGTGTTGCTGACGCTCGCGGATGCAGGGCATATCTTCCTGCGCGGTGAATCCGCGCCACTGGAAGCGGTTGCGCTCGGCAACGATGCCCGCGCCGCCCTTGCGGGTGCCAATGGCGCGCTGGGCCTCGCGCTGTCGCCGGACGAGATCGACTATCTTGCGGAAAACTTCGCGAAGCTCGGCCGCAATCCCAGCGACGCTGAACTGGTGATGTTCGCGCAGGCCAATTCCGAGCACTGCCGGCACAAGGTATTCAATGCCACCTTCACGGTGGATGGCCAGCCGCAGGACGCAACGCTGTTCGGGATGATCCGCGCCACGCACAAGGCTTCGCCCGCGTACACATTGTCGGCGTACAGCGACAACGCGGCGGTGATCGAGGGCTCGAGAGGCGCGCACTTCTTTGCGGACGGGGACGGCACGTGGCGCACGCACGTCGAGCCGATCCCATACGCGATCAAGGTCGAAACCCACAATCACCCCACCGCGATCTCGCCGTGGCCCGGCGCAGCCACCGGTTCAGGCGGTGAAATCCGCGACGAGGGCGCGGTCGGCCGCGGCGGCAAACCCAAGGCCGGCCTGACCGGCTTTTCCGTATCGCACCTGCGAATTCCCGATCTGCCGCGCCCGTGGGAGGAGGCGCGCCCGCTGCCGCCGCGCGTCGCCAGCGCATTCGAGATCATGCGCGACGGCCCGCTGGGCGCCGCCGGTTTCAACAACGAATTCGGGCGGCCGTGTCTGGCAGGCTATTTCCGCACGTTCGAACTCGAAACCGGCCAACCGGGCATGCGCCACGGCTACGACAAACCGATCATGCTGGCTGGCGGCGTCGCCAACGTGCGCCCGATGCACGTCAGGAAAAACAAGCTCGCACCGGGCGATCACGTGATCGTGCTCGGCGGCCCGGCAATGCTGATCGGGCTCGGCGGCGGCGCAGCCTCGTCGATGGCGGCGGGCGCGTCCAGTGAAGCGCTGGATTTCGCCTCGGTGCAGCGCGACAACCCGGAAATGCAGCGACGCTGCCAGGAAGTCATCGACGCCTGCTGCGCCCATGGTGAGAGCAGCCCGATCGTCGCGATCCACGACGTTGGCGCGGGCGGCCTTTCCAATGCGATTCCCGAGCTGCTGCACGATTCCGGCGTGGGTGGCGAGATCGATCTGGATGCCGTTCCGTTGGACGACCCGCAACTCTCGCCCATGCAAATCTGGTGCAACGAATCGCAGGAACGCTATGTGCTCGGCGTGAAGTCCGCCGACCTCGACAAGTTCAGCGCAATCTGTGAACGCGAGCGTTGCCCCTTCGCGGTCGTCGGAACAGCCACGCAAGAACAGCGCCTTGTCGTCACCCGAAGCGGGGACCAGGGACAAGGGACCAGGGACCGGAAAAACGAGCAGGCGGGCGGTTCCCGGTCCCCGGTCATCGACATGGAACTCGCGATGCTGTTCGGCAAGCCGCCGCGCATGCGGCGAGACGCCGCCCGCATCAAGCCGCAACTCGACATCGTTCCCGATCTCACCGGCATCGGCCTCGACGAAGCGATCCAGCGCGTGTTGCGCATGCCCGCGGTCGCGGGCAAGGCATTCCTGATACACATCGGCGACCGCAGTGTGGGTGGACTGTGCGCGCGCGACCAGCTGGTCGGCCCGTGGCAGGTTCCCGTCGCCGACTGCGCCGTCACGCTGGCCGACTTTGAAGGCTACGCTGGCGAGGCGATGGCGATGGGCGAACGCGCCCCGGTTGCGGTGCTGGACGGTGCGGCTTCGGCAAGGATGGCTTTGGGCGAAGCCATCACCAACCTGATTGCGGCTCCGGTTCGAACGCTGGAAGAAGTTCGCCTGTCTGCCAACTGGATGGCCGCGATCGGCCACGCGGGAGAAGACGCCGCGCTGTTCGATGCGGTGCAGACGGTATCGATGCAACTGTGTCCCGCGCTTGGACTTTCGATTCCAGTCGGCAAGGATTCACTGTCGATGCGCACGCTGTGGAACGACGGCGAACGTGAGCAACGCACCATTGCGCCGGTGTCGCTGATCGTCAGCGCATTCGCGCGCGTCGCGGACGTACGCTGCGCCCTGACGCCACAGATCAGAATGGACGCGGGTGACACCGAACTGTGGCTGCTCGACCTGGCCGCGGGCCGCGATCGCCTCGGCGGTTCGGTGTTGACCCAGGCCTACGAACGTGGCGGTGGCGTGCCGCCCGATTTCGAAAATCCCGAACGCCTGCGCGACCTGTTCGACACGATCCGTGACGCACGCGAAAAGAATTTGTTGCTGGCCTATCACGACCGCTCCGACGGCGGCGTGATCGTGACGCTGCTGGAAATGGCGTTCGCGGGACACTGCGGGCTGGAAATCTTCCTCGATGGCTGGGCCGACAGCGCGTTGCGCGCGCTGTTCAACGAGGAACTCGGTGCGGTGGTACAGGTGCGCGTGGATGACCACGACGCGTTCGCGGCGATCGTCGAGGCCCATGGTTTGTCCGGCATGACGCGCGTGATCGGCCGCCCCAAGGTCAAGCTCGGCATCAAGCTGTACGGTGGCGACGAAACCGTCGCGAAGTGGAACTGGCAGAAACTGATCGGCGCGTGGCACGAAACCAGCCATGCGATGCAGCGTCTGCGCGACAACCCGGCCAGTGCCGACGCCGAACGCGTCTGGCGCTGCGACGACAACGATCCGGGCTTGAACGCGAAGCTGACGTTCGATCCTGCCAACGACACCGCTGCGCCCTGGATCGCGAAAGGCGCGCGCCCGCGCGTCGCGGTGCTGCGTGAGCAAGGCGTCAATGGCCAGGTGGAAATGGCCGCGGCGTTCACCCGCGCCGGTTTCGACGCCGTCGACGTGCACATGAGCGATCTTGTCGCGGGCCGGCACAAGCTCGCCGATTTCGCCGGCTTCGCCGCTTGTGGCGGATTCTCCTACGGCGACGTGCTGGGCGCGGGACGCGGCTGGGCCGCGTCGATTCTCTATCACGACGAACTGCGCGAACAATTCGCCGCGTTCTTCGCCGATGAATCGAGGTTCGTGGTCGGCATGTGCAATGGTTGCCAAATGCTGGCGCACCTGAAAACCATCATCCCCGGCGCGGAGCACTGGCCCACGTTCACGCGCAATGCCTCGGAGCAATACGAAGCGCGGATGGTGACGCTGGAGGTGCTGGATGCGGGCTCGATCCTGTTTCGCGGCATGGCCGGCTCACGCATCCCGGTGGTCACCGCGCACGGCGAAGGCCGCGCGGTGTTCGCCGAAGGCAGCAAAGCCGGCAAGGCCACCGCTTGCGTACGCTTCGTGGACAACCGCGGCAAACCGACCGAAGCATTCCCCTGCAACTCCAACGGTTCGCCCGATGGCTTGGCTGGTTTCACCGCCGCATCGGGACGCGTGACCATCCTGATGCCGCATCCGGAACGCGTGTTCCGCACGGTGCAGATGAGTTGGCATCCGCGTGAATGGGGCGAGGATTCACCGTGGATGCGGATCTTCCGCAACGCGCGCGTGTTCGTCGGCTGATTGTCAGGAACTACCCGGCGGCGGGCGCATCCGCCTGCGCTTCCGGCGCAGCCAGCTTGAACGCTTCGATGCCGCGGCACAACGCGTCGATCGCGTCGATGACCGGATAGCGCGCCAGCGAAATCCCGAACCGGCGCGCGTTGTACACCTGTGGAATCAGGCAACAGTCGGCCAGCGTGGGCACGTCGCCTTCGCAGAACACGCTTTTGCGCCCGCCACCGCCCAGCACCGTCTCGATCGCGTCGAAACCTGTCTCGATCCAGTGCCGTGACCATGCGAGTTTCTGTTCCTCATCGACGCCGAGCTTGCGCTGCAGATATTGCAGCACGCGCAGGTTGCCGAGCGGATGGATGTCACATGCAACCGCCTGTGCCAGCGAGCGCACCCGCGCGCATGCCAGTGCACCGCTTGGCAACAGACGCGGCGTGTGGGGATAGGCTTCTTCCAGATATTCGATGATGGCCAGCGATTCGCGTATCACGTTGTCGCCGTCCACCAGCACCGGCACCAGTTGCTGCGGATTCAACTTGCGGTATTCGTCGTGGTGCTGCTCGCCGCCATCGCGTACCAGGTGCACCGGCGCGATCGCGTAATCGAGTCCCTTCAGGTTCAGCGCGATGCGCACGCGGTAGACCGCGCTCGATCTCCAATAGCTGTAAAGCGTCAATGTTCCAGACATGCTGCATTTTCCGGTTGTGTCGATCGCCGCAGGTTACGCGAAGCAGGCTGCAACGACCAGCAGATGGGCCGACGCGACTGATTTACGCAATTACCGGGCAGCGCGCGCGCGGCGCGTGGCAGTGGCCGGCCGGCGCCTGTCCTTTGCGCGTTCGGCCGCCGCATCTTCCCGAAGGCATTCCTCGAGTTTGGTCAAGGCCGGCTCGTGTCGATTGCGCAGCGCAATCAGTGCCGTACGCACCCGGTTCCATCGCGCAGGCACGGTGCGGGTCGACAAGACATCCCGCTGCGGGAACGTGTCCACGACCGAACGCGGCACCATTGCAACACCCACGCCGCCCGCGGCCGCCGCCAACATGCCGTGATAGGAGGCGAATTCAAGCACGCGCGAAGGCACGATGTGCTGCGCATCCAGCCAGTGTTCCAGCCGGCGGCGGAAGGTGCAGCCCGGTTTGTGGTAGACCAGCACGGCGCCGGCCGCGAGGCGCCTCGGTTCATCGAGCATCACGCTGTCGCGCGCGCCGACCAGCA
>DASUJD010000085.1:0-5405 GCA_036279455.1 Rhodanobacteraceae bacterium
TTCAAAGGCGCCAATCGCTCCGCACGCACCCAACAACAGCATCTTGGATATATCCCGGCGTCTCATGCTGATTCTCCTTCTGCGGCAAAGATAGCCTTGTGCGGCGTGGCAGTAGTGCCATAATGAGGTCAATTTCTGCCAGGCTTCCGGACGTGATCGGAACAGGTTTTCGAAACAGGACGCTCAAACTGGTGATGTTCGCGGCGGAGCCGGTCGAGGAACTCGACGTGGCCGGCCCGATGGCGGTTTTTGGTCACGCCAACCGGATCTTGGGCGGCAGGCACCCGGCCTATGACATGAAGGTGGTGGGGCCTGCGCGGCGCCGGCGTTTGCGTGGCGAATGCGGGCTGGGGCTGCTGATCGAGCCCGATTGGCATGCCGCCGTCAAAAATGCGGACACCTTGCTGATTGCCGGTGGCAACGGGGCGATGCAATTGCGCGATCGCACCGTGCTCGCGCGCCTGCGCGAAGTCGCGACCCGTGCCCGTCGTGTGGGAGCCATTTGTACCGGCGCGTTCGTGCTGGCGGAAATGGGTCTGCTGCACGCGCGCCAGGCCACCACCCACTGGATGGAGGCATCGGCGCTTGCGGCCCGCGACGCCTCGATCAAGTTGAATCCCGACGCGATCTGGGTTCGTGACGGCAACATTTACACCTCGGCCGGTGTCACCGCCGGCATGGACCTCGCGCTGGCGTTGCTGGAAGAAGACCATGGCGCCAAGCTCGCGCTCGAGGTGGCGAGACGCCTGGTGATCTTCGTGCGCCGTGCGGGCGGACAAGCGCAATTCAGCACCTTTCTCGCCGCCGATGCCGCCGCAACACCCGCGCTGCAGGAACTGCAAGACTGGTTGCCGCAGCAACTTGCGCGCAAACTGGACGTGGCAGGGCTGGCCCGGCGCTGTTGCATGAGTCCGCGCACGTTCGCGCGGGTTTTCGTGCGCGAAACCGGCATCACGCCGGCACGTTACGTCGAGCGCCTGCGGGTGGATGCGGCCAGGGGGCTGATGGAAAGTCCCGGCAAGAGCCTGAAAGCCATCGCACGCGCCTGTGGCTTTCGGAATGGTCAGGCCATGCGGCGCGCGTTTCTGCGCACACTTGCCATCACGCCGCAGGAATACCACCGGCGATTCCTCATCCACGCGGGATGACCGTTTTGCCTGCGGTGCGGCATCGGGACGCAAGCGGATCTTTTCGGATGGGGTGGTCGCGCAGGCACGGGGTGACGCCTGCACCAGGCGCATGTCACCCTTCACGTTGCACGCGCCGCGCGTGCGCTTTGGGCCTGATTTCCCTTCCGAAGCGGCATGCAAGCGTTTGTGTCGTCTGCGCGCCCAGAAACAGAATGAGCGCGCTGTAGTACACCCACACCACGATCAGGATCAGCGAACCGGCCGCGCCTGCCGAGTTGTAGCGCAGATGCGCAAGATACACGCCCAGCCCGTATTTCCCGAGTGTAAACAGCACGCCCGTGATCAGGGCCCCGATCAACACGTCGCGCCATTCGATTTCCACGTCCGGCACGTACTTGAACAGCAACGCGATCACGCCGACCACGATCGCGAAGGAAACCAGCGCGTAGATCACGCGCAGCGCGATGCCGGCGCCGGGGAATGCGTGCGAGACATGATGCTCGGCGCCGGTGATGGCGATGCCGACCGCCATCGAGACCAGCAGGATGAAGGCCATGCCGAACACGATTGCCAGTGCCAGCAATCTGGAACCGAGCAGACGCAGGATTGCATTCCTGTCCCGTGCGGCCTGTACGTCCCAGATCTGGTTGAGCGCCGTTTGCAGGTGCGCGAACACGGTGGTGGCGCCGGCCACCAGTACGATCGTGCCGATGAGCGTGGACAGCACGCCGGCGTGGTGATTGCCGGTTTCCGTCAGCAGCGCGCGGACCACGTCGGCTTCCTGTGCGCCCACCATCCCGCCGATGTAAGCCAGCAACTGCGCGCGCGCGGCGGCCTCGCCGAAGGCCAGACCGGCCATGCCGGTCAGCAACAGCAACAGCGGCGCCATCGACAGCAGCGTGTAATAGCTCAAGGCAGCGGCAAGCTGGAACGGCTTGTTGGCGAGGAAATTCGCCACGAACGGCTTGAGCGTTTCCCGCGTTGTCCTGAACATCTGGCCTCCTTGCCGAAACGCGCTCCGGGCGCGTGCAAGCACAGCATGCCATTCCCGCCTGAGCATTTGCCATAGCCGCGTGTGGGGCGAATGCCGGGGGGCGCAGGAGGATGCTAAAATGGCGGCTTTGCCGGAGGCCGCATGGGCGCATTACCTTCCGCCGGCGCGCGCTTCCGCGCCGCGCTTGCCGACGAATCGCCACTGCAGGTGGTCGGCGCGATTACGGCGTATGCGGGCCTGATGGCCAAGCGGGTCGGCTACAAGGCGTTGTATCTGTCCGGAGGCGGCGTCGCCGCCAATTCGCTGGGCGTGCCCGATCTCGGCATTTCGACGATGGAGGACGTGCTCACCGACGCGCGTCGCGTCGTGGAGGCCACGCGACTGCCGTTGCTGGTCGATATCGATACCGGATGGGGCGGCGCCTTCAACATCGCGCGCACCATCCGTTCGTTCGAGCGCGCCGGCGTCGCTGCCGTACATATCGAGGATCAGGTCGGCCAGAAGCGTTGTGGTCATCGCCCCGGCAAGGAAGTGGTGCCGAAGCAGGAAATGGTTGATCGCATCAAGGCCGCGGTGGATGCGAAGACAGATCGCGATTTCGTGCTGATGGCGCGCACCGATGCCGCCGCGGTGGAAGGCGTCGACGCCGCGATCGAGCGGGCGGTGGCCTACGTCGAAGCCGGCGCAGACATGATTTTCCCCGAAGCAATGAAGACGCTGGACGACTATCGCCGGTTCAAGGCGGCGGTAAAGGTGCCGATCCTGGCCAATCTCACCGAATTCGGTTCGACGCCATTTTTCACCGTCGAGGAACTGCGCAGCGCGAACGTGGACATCGCGCTGTATTGCTGCGGTGCGTATCGCGCGATGAACAAGGCGGCGCTGAATTTCTACGAAACCGTACGTCGCGAAGGCACCCAGAAATCCGTGGTGCCGGCAATGCAGACCCGTGAGGAGCTGTACGACTTTCTCGACTATCACGCGTACGAGAACAAGCTGGACGAATTGTTTGCCAATGGCAGGAAGGATTGACGAGCATGTCGGATGCGCCGCTTTCGCCGGATGGGTCGCGAAACGCGAAAGGCGGCGTCCGCTGGGACGCATTCGCTGCAATCGTCGCATCGCTGGTCGGATTGCTTGCATTGATCCTCGCAGGCTATACCGCTCACATTCAGCGCCAGCAAGTGCGTGCGCAGGTGTGGCCGTACCTGGTCATCGGCAACGATGATCCGACGCGATCGTTGACCGTGGACAACAAGGGCGTGGGACCTGCGATCGTGCGCAGTGTCGAGGTCCGGGTCGACGGCAAACCGCAGCCGGACTGGATTCACGCGATGACTGCGTTGGGGGTGCCGCCGCACCATTTCAGCCAGAGCACGATCAGTCGTGAAGTGCTGAGTCCGGGAGAGCAGCTCATGGCCATCAGCTTTCCCGACGAGGACCTGTGGGACCGTTTCAAGACGGCCGCTTACGGCCGGGTAGCAATGGACGTATGTTTCTGTTCGACCCTGGGCGAATGCTGGATCTCCAGCAACAGGAATCTGATTAGTCCGGCCACCATGCCACTCCAGTTGCGGGTGCAGCCCATGGGCCAATGCCCGCGGTTGCCGAAAGCGGAAACATTCAACAACTAGGTTGACTGATCCCGATCATGCCCGAATCCTCCCCCCAGCACGACACCCCCGAATCCCGTGCCGTTCGATGGGATGCCATGGCCGCGATCATCGCCTCGCTGATCGGCTTCCTGGCTTTGCTGGTCGGGGGTTATACCGCCTGGGTGCAGCGCTACACCGCGAACATCCAGCTTGAGCAGGTGCGCGCCCAGGTGTGGCCGTACCTGGCGATGGGAAGCAACAATGGCGGAGGGGACTACGAGATCTTCTTCGAGAACAAGGGCGTCGGACCTGCGGTCGTGCGGAGCGTTCAGGTGTTCGCCAAGGGCAGGTCTGTGTCCGGCTGGGACCAGATGATGAAGTTGCTCGCGTTCAAGCCAAAAGAACGGTACGCGCGCAGCCCCCTCAACGGCGTGGTGCTTTCCCCGGGCGAAACCCGGCACTGGATCCGGTTCCAGAACGCGGCAGACGCCGTGGCGTTCCTTACCGAGTGGGGGCGTGACAAGATTCAGGTACGGATCTGCTATTCGTCTTCGCTGGGTGACGATTGGCTTCTGGTCCAGGGGCTTGGCAGGCCCGAACGCCCGCGGCCGGTTCCGGGCTGCCCGAAGATCTCCGATTCCGAACAATTTCACGATTGACGCCCGCGCTAACGCGCGTGTGCGGGCGTGAGCCGAAACCGATTCAACGAGGAGCAAACATGAGTGACAGCAATGCAAGTCAGCAGCCCAAAGCCAAGAAATCCGTGGCGTTGTCCGGCGTCGCCGCCGGCAATACCGCGTTGTGCACCGTCGGCCGCAGCGGCAACGACTTGCACTATCGCGGTTACGACATCAAGGACCTGGCGACCAAGGCCACGTTCGAGGAAGTCGCGCACCTGCTGGTGCATGAACACTTGCCGACCTGGGCGGAGTTGAATGCGTACCGCGCCAAGCTGCAGCGCCTGCGCGGGCTGCCGCAGCCGGTCAAGGCCGCACTGGAACTGCTGCCGGCCTCGACCCACCCGATGGATGTAATGCGCACCGGCTGTTCGGTGCTCGGCACGGTGCTGCCGGAAGCGCATGACCACAATGCCAGCGGCGCTCGTGATATTGCCGATCGGCTGATGGCGAGCTTCGGTTCGATGCTGCTGTACTGGTACCACTACTCCCACAACGGCCGGCGCATCGATGTAGAAACCGACGATGCGACGGTCGCCGCGCACTTCCTGCACCTGCTGCACGGAAGGGAGCCCGGCGACCTGCACGCGAATGCGCTGGACAAGTCGCTGGTGCTGTACGCCGAGCACGAATTCAATGCTTCCACGTTCACCGCGCGCGTGATTGCCGGCACCGGGTCGGACATGTACTCGGCGATCACCGGCGCCGTTGGCGCGCTGCGCGGCCCCAAGCATGGCGGCGCCAACGAAGTTGCGATGGAAATCATTTCGCGTTACCGCAGCGTCGACGATGCCGACGCGGATATCCGCAAGCGCGTCGCCAACAAGGAAATCGTGATCGGCTTCGGCCACCCGGTGTACACCATTGGCGATCCGCGCAATCCCATCATCAAGGAAATCTCGCGCAAGCTGTGCAGCGACGGCGGCAACCCGCGCCTGTTCGAGGTGTCCGAGCGCATCGAGAACGTGATGATGGAATTGAAGAAGATGTTCCCGAACCTCGACTGGTA
>DASUJD010000086.1:0-5315 GCA_036279455.1 Rhodanobacteraceae bacterium
GGTGGCGGCTGCCTTGAAAGCAAAGGCCAGCGAGCTTTTCGCGGAACCCCCGGCCATCCACAAACTCGACATCATTGCAGCCAAATAGCCAAGAGCCGGCACCAGCGCGGCAGCACTACGACGCGGCAATCACGTCGTCCATCGAATACGCGCCCGGCGACTTGTTTGCCAACCACGTCGCCGCGGCGAGCGCGCCACGCGCGAAGATTGCACGGTCGGTGGCGCGATGCGAGAGTTCAAGACGCTCGCCCGTTGTCGCGAGCAGCGCGGTGTGTTCACCCACGATGTCGCCCGCACGGATCGATGCAAAGCCGATCGCGTTCTCGGGACGCGTACCGGTATGACCATGACGCGCGAGCACCGCAACATGTTCGAAATCCTGCCCCCGGGCGGCAGCCGCGGCACGGCCCAGCGCCAACGCAGTACCGGAGGGCGCATCGACCTTGCGTGCGTGGTGCGCTTCGACAATCTCCATGTCCCAATCCGGCAGTGCCGCAGCGGCTTCGCGCAACACACGCGTCAGCACTGCGATGCCCAGACTGAAATTGGCGGCGTGCAGCACGGGAATCGTGCGCGAGGCTTCGGTCAACGCCGCGTGTTGCGCGGTATCCAGCCCGGTAGTGCCACTGACGAATGCAGTACGCTGCTCGACGCAATGCGTCAACGCCGCATCGAAGCCCGCAGGTGCGCTGAAATCAATGACTACGTCAAGCTTTGGCGCATCACGCCACGTGCCAGGTTCGCCAATCGCCGCAAGCAGATCGAACCGCGCGTCGGCATGCAGCAATGCCTGCAATGTGCGGCCCATGCGGCCATCGGCGCCGCAGAGCCCGAGCCTGATCGGTGGTGTCGTCATCTCGATACGCTGACCGGTTCAAGAACCGCGCAAGAATACCAGCCGGAACACGCGTCCCGGCTGTGCCGCGCGGCGCGACCGTGACGCCCCTGCGTCACTCCGGCATTGTTGCCGGGCAGCATCCGTGACATCGTATACCCTGCAGGGACACGCAGGAGGGGAAAACGATGCGACGCTCATTGGCTCTTGTCTTCGCGCTCACCGCGCTCGCTTCGGCGCCGGGCACCCACGCCGCCACCGCCGCCGAATCGGGGACCTTGCCAACGCCCACCGCGACAACGAAACACCCGACGCCGACTGTGAGTGGTCTGTGGGCGTTCTATTCGCGTGTGCTGGTACACGCGAAATACATCGACCTGACCCACACCATCACGCCCTCGATTCCGGTGTGGCACGGCTTCGGCAAATCCCGCTTCGGCCCGGCCCTGGATCCGAAGACGGGCGAAGCGTACAGCTACGCGAAGAACGGTTTCGCGGCGACCCGCTACGAACTGGCCACGGACCAGCTCGGCACCCAGCTCGACCCGCCGGCCCACTGGGCGCCCGAATATCCCTCCATCGACGAGTTGCCTCCGACCTACGCGATCCGGCCGCTGGTCGTGATCTCGATCGTGAAACAAGTGGCAAAGGATCCCGGCTATGCGCTGCAGGTATCCGACATCCGGCACTGGGAAGCGAAGTACGGCCGGATTCCGGCTGGCTCGGTGGTGATGGTCCGTTCCGACTGGTCGAAGAAGTGGCCGGACCCGGCGCTCGCACAGGAAAAGGTTTTTCCGGGCGTGTCACTGGCCGCCATCAAGTTTCTGTACCTGAAGCGCCACATCCTGTTTCACGGACACGAGCCGCTCGACACCGACGACACACCCACGCTGGAAGGCGAAAGCTGGATCATGCACCACGGCTACACCCAAGCCGAAGGCGTCGCCAATCTGGACAAGGTACCGCCGACCGGTTGCCTGATCGAGATCGGCTTTCCGAAGTTCAAGGGCGGCACCGGTGGCCTCGCGCGCTACATCGCGATTTGCCCGGCCGACTGGAAATACGGCGTATCGGTGGAGCAGGCGCCCGGCGCACCCTTGCCGAAGAACGCAAAGATCCTGCACTGGGACCACGGCGTACGGGTGCGGAACTAGGGCAGCGGCTCAGCCCGTCATCCTGGACCAGAATTGCTTGACGCCGTCCACGAAGCCGCTGTTGCGCGGCGAGTGTTTCTTCGCCTCTTCGGCATCGGCAAAGGTGGCTTCGAACTGTTCCAGCAATTCGCGCTGACCCTTGTCGAGGCGCACCGGAGTTTCCACCACGACCGTGCAGAACAGATCGCCGGCGTGCCGGCTGCGCACGGATTTCACGCCCTGCCCGCGCAGCCGGAATTCCTGACCGGTCTGGGTTTCGGGCGGCACGGTGATGGTGGTCGCGCCACCCAGGATCGGAACTTCGATCTGGGCGCCAAGCGCTGCCTGCGCGAATCGGATCGGCACCTCGCAACGCAGGTCGTCGCCATGGCGCTTGAAGATCGGGTGCTCGCGGACGTGGATCTCGACGTACAGGTCACCCGGTGTCGTGCCGGATGGCCCCGCCTCACCCTGCCCACCCAGACGAATGCGATCGCCGTCGTCCACGCCTGCCGGCACCTTCACTTCGAGGCTGCGCTGGTCTTCCAGCCTGCCCTCGCCATGACAGTATTGGCACGGCGTCACCACCAGGCGTCCGACGCCGCCGCAATGCGGACAGGTCTGCTGGATCGAGAAGATGCCGTTCTGCATCCGCACCCGCCCGTGTCCACGACAGGTGGAACAAGTCGCCAGCTTGCCGTCCGCGGAGCCCGTGCCGTTGCAGTGATGGCAGTTGACCATGGTCGGCACGCTGATCTGCTTTTCGATGCCGGCCACGGCCTCTTCGAGATCGAGTTCCAGCACGTAGCGCAGGTCCGAACCGCGCGCGCCACGACGGCCGCCGCCGCCGAAGATGTCGGAAAAGATGTCGCCGAAGATGTCGCCCACATCACCGAACGGCGCACCACCGCGACGGCCGGTGCCGTTCTCGAAGGCAGCGTGTCCATATTGGTCGTACATGGCGCGACGCTGCGGATCGCCCAGGATTTCGTACGCTTCCTTGGCTTCCTTGAAGCGTTCCTGCGCCTCGGGATCGTCGGGACAACGATCCGGGTGGTTCTTCATCGCAAGCCGGCGAAACGCCTTTTTCAATTCCTCGTCGTTCGCGCTGCGCGCGATGCCAAGGATTTCGTAGTAGCAACGTTTCATGTGCAGGGTCAGTTGACGCTAGCTTCGAGGCGACGGTCGGGAATGAACCACATGGCCGCGATCATGGCGTAGATCACGCAGGACAGTATGGGCGCGAAAAACGCCAACACAATGCCGATCACGTAGCCGATCGGCGAAACAACCGTTTTCCAGTCGCCCCTCAGCGCCTCGCCGAGCCCGCTTTTTTCGCCGCCGTTTGCCGCGATCAGGGTGCGCAACAATGGTACCCATGCCAGTGCCGCCAGCAGCAACACGACACCGTAGACAGCGGTAGGTACCGGCGCGGGAACCGGGCGTGCCTCGTACAACCAACTGGTCGTGAAAGGAAACAACGACAGCCAGAACAGGAAGAACAGGTTGGCCCACAACACCTTGCCGCTGACACGCGTGACCATCTGCAACATGTGGTGGTGGTTGTTCCAGTAGATGCCTACATAGACGAAGCTGAGCACGTAACTCAGGAACACGGGAAGGTCGGCGAGCAACGCGTGCCACGTCGCCTCGTGGGGCAATTTGAGTTCCAGCACCATGATGGTGATGATCACCGCGATCACGCCATCGGTGAATGCTTCCATCCGGCCTTTGTGCATGTTCGAGGTTCCCCGCCTCTGCGTCGCAATTGTCCGCGTTGAACGGCGCGCTTCCCAGCGCCGGTCGAACGCGGACAGTTGATCCACCAGCGCTTCGCGCTGGTGGATAACACTTACTTGTCGTCCTTGTCCTTGACTTCCGTGAATTCGGCATCGACCACGTCCTCCGGCGACGCGCTGCCGCCGCCCGGCGCCTGCTGTTGCGAGGCGTCCGGTTGCGCCCCCGGCTGACCACCCGCCTGCGCCGCGGCGAACAACGATTGCGCGGCTTCTTCCAGTTTCGAGATGCGCGATTCGATGGCAGCTTTGTCGTCGCCCTTCATCACCTTCTCGAGTTCCGCCAGCGATTCCTCGGCCCGACCGATCACGTCGCCGCCGACCTTGCCGCCGTGTTCCTTGATGGCCGAGCGTGTAGCGTGCACCAGCTGGTCGGCCTTGTTGTGGACCTGCACCAGTTCCTGGAACTTCTTGTCTTCCTCGCGGTGCGTTTCCGCATCGGACACCATCCGCTGAATTTCATCCTCGGACAGGCCGGAACCTGCCTTGATCTCGATGCGCTGTTCCTTGCCGGTGTTCTTGTCCTTGGCGGTGACGTGCAGGATGCCGTTGGCGTCGATGTCGAACGACACCTCGATCTGCGGCATGCCGCGCGGCGCCGCCTGGATACCGGCGAGGTCGAACTTGGCCAGCGACTTGTTGAAGCGGGCCTGGTCGCGTTCGCCCTGCAGCACGTGCACGGTCACCGCGCTCTGGTTGTCCTCGGCGGTCGAGAACGTCTGCGAAGCCTTGGTCGGGATCGTGGTGTTCTTGTCGATCAGCTTGGTCATCACGCCGCCCAGCGTTTCGATGCCGAGCGACAGCGGGGTCACGTCGAGCAGCAGGACATCTTTCACCGCGCCGGACAGCACGCCGCCCTGGATCGCCGCGCCCACCGCGACGGCTTCGTCGGGGTTCACGTCCTTGCGCGGTTCCTTGCCGAAGAAATCCTTGACCGCTTCCTGCACCTTGGGCATGCGGGTCTGGCCACCGACCAGGATCACTTCAGCAATGTCGGACACCCGCAGGTTGGCGTCGTTAAGGGCCGTGCGGCAGGGGTCGATGGTGCGCTTGATCAGATCCTCGACCAGCGCTTCGAGCTTGGCCCGGGTCAGCTTGATGTTGAGGTGCTTCGGACCCGAGGCATCCGCCGTCACGTACGGCAGATTGACTTCCGTCTGGTGCGCGCTCGACAACTCGATCTTGGCGCGCTCGGCCGCGTCCTTCAGACGCTGCAGTGCGAGCGGATCGTTGCGCAGATCCACGCCCTGGTCCTTCTTGAATTCGTCGACCAGGTAATCGATCACGCGCTTGTCGAAGTCCTCGCCGCCGAGAAAGGTATCGCCGTTGGTCGCCAGCACTTCGAACTGCTTCTCGCCATCGACTTCGGCGATCTCGATCAGCGACACGTCGAAGGTGCCGCCGCCGAGGTCGTACACCGCGATCTTGCGATCGGCGCTGCCCTTTTCCTTGTCCAGGCCGTAGGCCAACGCGGCCGCGGTCGGCTCGTTGATGATGCGCTTGACGTTGAGGCCCGCGATCTTGCCGGCATCCTTGGTGGCCTGGCGCTGC
>DASUJD010000087.1:0-45695 GCA_036279455.1 Rhodanobacteraceae bacterium
GTCGGAACCGGGCGAGCCATCGAAATAATTGAGCACGGACGATTGCAGGACGACACCGTTGACGGCGATCCCCTGCCGTTGCAGGTACTCCGCGAGCCCGGCGGAGCGGGTGGTGCCGTAGCTCTCGCCGTACAGGAACAATGGCGAATTCCAGCGATCGTTCTGGGTGATATAGCGTTGGATGAATTGGCCGAACGACTGCACGTCCTCGTCCACGCCCCAGAAGGTCTTGCTTTTGCCCTTGTCGACCACGTGGCTGTAGCCGGTGCCGATGGCGTCGATGAAGACGAGGTCGGTGGCATCAAGGATGCTCTCGTGGCTTGGAACCACGGAGTAGGGCGCGGGCGGCGTCGGCGTACCGTTCGCCAGTTCCACCTTGTAGGGGCCGAGCCCGCTCATCGTCAGCCAGTTGGAAGACGCACCGGGTCCGCCGTTGTAGAGGAACGTCACTGGCCGGTCTTGCGGATTGCGCACATCGTCCTTGGTGTAAGCGACGTAGAACATCAGCCCGGTCGGCTGGTTCTTGTCGTCGCGCAGCAGGATGGTGCCGGCCGTTGCGGTGTAGTGGATCGTTTGGCCGTCGATCACCACGCTGCCGTGGGTCACGGACTCGCGCTGCTTCGGAGTCGGCTTGGCGGCGGCCGTGGATTTACTGTCATCCGCCTGCTTGTGCTGCGCCGCATACGCAGGCAACGTCAAGGCCAGCGTGCAAAGCGCAGCCGCCAAAATTGCATGACCCGCGAATCGGTGTGTACCCGTTGGCATGGCCGCCTCCCAGAATGGACCGGGACACATTGAAACCGGGTTCGGGGTTGCGGGCCAGTGTCAAAAGTTGGCCTGCCGGCGTGGATATTGCGTGCCGTCGAATCGCGATGATGGTCGACGCCGAGTGCAATGATCACCTCGATGCGTGAATACTTGAGCAGCATGCCCCGTTGCTTCGGCGTGCGCGGCACGGCCCGCTGTTGCACCAATCACGAATGCAGGAGCAGCGCTCACTGGCACGACTATTGCATCCTGATTTCCATGTACGTCAGAAGCGGCAGAGGGGAGATCGCAATGGACTCAGGTATCGACGCCATGCAAACCGAACGGGTGCTCAGCCATCTGGCGCGCCTGAAGCATCAGGGTGACGAAGCGCAGATGGACGTCATGGAAAGCCTCAGGCCTGCGTGGCTGGGGGTGGATGCGTGGGACATCATTCTCGAAGACCTGGAGGCGCAGCACTACAGGAATCGTGCGCGCGCCGTGCTGTTGCGGGTGGTTGCAGGTTGACCGTACATCGACGGGGCCGGCAACCTCACCACTGAAGGTTGTCCTGGCCCGCAACGGGTCGGGTTCTGCCTTTGGCGGCGCAGATGGAATGCATGCCGTTCCGCGTTGGCGGAATCAGGCTTCGTCGAATCGCATGGAAAGATCGATTGCGCGTACGTGCTTGGTGAGCGCGCCGATCGAGATGAAATCCACGCCGGTTTCGGCGATCGCGCGGACGCGTTCGAGATAGATGCTGCCGGAGACTTCCAGCGGCACCCGTCCGGCCGCGAGCGCGACCGCTTCGCGCAGCATCGAATCACTGAATTCGTCCAGCAGCACCCGATCGGCGCCGGCTTCGATCGCGTCGCGAAGCTCGTCGAGTGATTCCACTTCGCATTCGAGCAGAACTTCCGGGTGCGCAGCGCGCGCGCCGCGGATCGCATTGGCGATGCCGCCGGCCGCGGCGACATGGTTTTCCTTGATCAGGATGGCGTCGTACAGGCCCATGCGATGGTTGTGTCCGCCACCGCAGCGTACGGCGTACTTCTGGGCAAGGCGCAAGCCGGGCAGCGTCTTGCGGGTATCGAGGATCCTGGCGTGGGTCCCGGCAATCGCGTCGGCGTACCCGCGCGTCACGCTGGCCGTGCCGGAAAGGGTTTGCAGAAAGTTGAGCGCGTTGCGTTCGCCCGCGACCAGCGCACGGGCGTTGCCCTCGATGTGGCACAACACCATGTCGGACGAGACGCGATCGCCGTCGCTGTAGCACCACTCGATCTTCACCTCGCGATCGAGCTGCCGAAAGCACTCGTCGGCCCACGCGCTTCCCGCAAGCACCGCAACCTCGCGGCACACGATGTGCGCACTGGCACGCGCGTCAGCAGCGATCAATGCAGCGGTGAGATCACCCGTGCCGATGTCTTCCGCGAGCGCACGCGCGACGTCGGCGCGGATGGTTGCAATCGGTGGAAGCGTCGGTCGCGCTTCGCCGGCGCTCATGCGCCAGCGGTTTGCGCGGGCTGCGCGTTGCGCAGGCGGTCGATGATCGCATCCAGGGCGCGATCGAACAGCGGCACTTCTTCCAGGATCATCGCTTGCCCGCTGAGCAGTTCGCTGGCGAGCTGCACCGCGGTGCGGTCCGCCACTTTCAGACCACGACGGTTGACGAACAGGTATTTGCCGCTGATCGGGCTGATCCAGGAAAGCTTGGCGCGTTCGCGGGTGCCGGTGTCATCGACGAATTCGACCCAGCCGCCGACCTTGAGTTCGCGCACCGCCTGCAGGGTGTCGGCATCGACATCCACCGACATATCGTCGGCGCCGAAGTCCTCGTCCACGTCTTGCGCCGTATCCGTGATCGCGGGTTGCGCGGCGGCACTCACCCCCAACACCACGGCCGGATCCACCGCCGGTTCGGCGGCAGGCGCGGTGGGCGCGGGTTCGCCGAGTTGCTGACGCCAGAACTTCCACAGTTCTGCCAGCAGGCGCTCGATGTCGGGTTCCTGGAATGCCACCGTGACGAGGCCTTCGCGCAGGTGTTTTTCGATCGATGACAGGGCGCCCTTGAAGCGCGCGCGCGCGTCGTCGCCGCGCGGGGCTTCGGCGGTGGCCAAGAAGTCGTCCACGAAGCGTACGGCCGAACGAAATTCCGGTGACTCGGCACCCTGGCGCAGCACCAACAGCACCAGGTAGTTGGCCCATGGCCGCGTCAGCACCCCGCGCAGCAGGGTGGGAAGGCTGTGGTCGTTGATGCGCGAGATGATTTCCTGCGCGGCGCGGCGGCGTGCGTCCTGCAGGCGCTCGCGGCCACGCGCGGCCTCGGTGGCGCGGGTTTCCGCCAATTCCGCGCGCTTGCGGTTCTGTTCGACGAACTGGGTGAATTCGGCAAGCAGGCGTTCGAACACCCCGATGTCGTCGTCGAAATCCTGCAGCAGGCTTTCGACCACGCCCTTGACCTTGTCGAACAGGCGGTGGTCGCGGTCGGATTCCTCGGACCAGCCCTTGGCGGCGTCGGCCAACTGGTCGAGCAGTTTGCGCGCCGGGTGCGACGAATGCGCAAACATGCGCCGATCGAGAATCGCGACCTTGAGAAACGGGATTTGCAGGCGCGCCAGCAGTACCTGCATCGGCGCCGGGATGGTGTGATCCTGCAGGATGTATTCGAACAGCATGCCGACCAGGTCGATCGTGTCCTCGTCGCTGCCCGACACATGCGCCTTGGCCTGACCGGACAGGCGCTGGATCTGCAGCATCAATTCGTCCTTGAGATGCTGGACCATGTCGATGGCGGAGGTGGTGTCGATGGCCGCAGGCTTCTTCGGCAATGGCCGGGATTCGCCCTGCAGCAGGGTCAGCGCGCTGAGCAGTTCGGCCGGGGTGAGCGAGGCGATGCCGCTGCCGGCCGGGACGTGCCCGATGCCCGCGTCGGCGTAGACGTGTTGCCTGCGTGCCGCCAGCAGCGAAGTCAGGCGTTGCATCAATTCACTATGCAACTCGTCGGTGGCATCGACGTAATTTGATGCGTCGGCGGCGGCAATGCCGTCGACTTCGCCGGCGTGCGCGCGCGGCGCGGCACCGCCGGATGCCTGTCGCCGCGCCACCGCGGGGTGGCGCAACTGTGGCAGTACGCCGGCCTGCACCAGGCGCACGTTGACGTCGTGATAGAGGGTATCCAGCGCCTTCAGGACGTAGCGCTCGAACATCTTGAGGATGATCAGGCGTACCCGGATGTTGACCTCGGTGAGCTCGCCAAGGGATTCGCGGAAAGCTTCGGTGAGCGCGCCGGGACCGAGCGGGTTGTTGGTGTTGGTCGTGGAGCGCCCGCCGCTCAGCACCGAGAGGCGCTGATTCAACGCCATCAACGCCGCCGACAGGCGGCCGTCGGCCTTGGCGACCATGCTGGAGACCGCGAGCGATTCTTCCAGCTCGCGATCGTCCACGAGGCTCAATTCACCGCTTGCGGAAAACGCGCGTTGTGCGTCGCTGCCGCGTGATTGGCGGCCCGCGGCGAAATCGGCGAAACCGTGGGCCACGCGCTCTCCGAACAGGCGTTCGATGCGCGGGCGTTTCTTGCGGGTTTCGCGCATGCCGTCGAAGTATTCGGTCTGGCTGGCATTGCTTTCGGCCTTTTCGGCCAGATCGAACAACGTGTCATCCACATTGTCGAGCAACTCTGCCACCAGGTTGGCGGTATCCTTCAGCGTCATTTCGCGTACGGCGACCAGCAGGCCGCCGACGTGATCGTGATTGGCTTCGGGCACGCGCGAGCCTATATCCACCACCTTGTGGTCAGGATTGCCGCGCGGATCGGACGGGATCGGCGTCATCACGAAAAACCCGGGAACGGGTGCAGGAACGCAGGTTCTCCAGTATGCCGTTTCGCGGTGCAGGGAACGTGAATCCGTTCACAACGCCGAGTGGGTCAATGCCGCGGGCGGGGCGGCTGTCGTGACAAGTCAGGCCACGGAGCGCTTGCCATGGATGGCGGTCGCAACTCCGTTCCGGCACGCCCTTGTTTTGGAATGGCCAACCTGGTCAGGCCACCGCCGCGAAGCGGCGACATGGATGATCATGCAAATCAGGCAGGAAAATCGCTCAATTGCTGGGTGCCGATGCCCTCTTCCGCCAGCATCACCGGGATGTCATCCTCGATCCGGTACACCACCTTGCGATCGGTCGTGATCAGCCCCGCAATGAGCGGAGTCGCCACTTTTTCTCCGACCACGGTGTCGACCCCGCCCGCCGCTATCGCGCGGTTGAGGGCTTCCATTTCGTCACGGCGCAGCGGCCGTACCGGGGTCTTGCTGACCGGGTCGCACAGGATGTCCAGCAATCGCTTGTCCATGCCGCGTACAATACCTGTTTTGCACCGGTGAGGCCATGCGAAATACGAGGGTCGCGCCGCGGGTCGGGGTGGTGATGGGCTCGCGCTCGGATTGGGACACGATGCGGCACGCGGTCGACATTCTGGCCACGCTGGGGGTGGCGCACGAAGTCGAAATCGTCTCTGCGCATCGAACGCCCGACAAGCTGTTTGCCTATGCCGAAGGCGCAGCCACGCGCGGCATCGAGGTCATCATCGCGGGTGCCGGTGGTGCCGCGCACCTGCCGGGCATGCTGGCCGCCAAGACCCGCCTGCCGGTGTTGGGCGTGCCGGTGCAGTCGCGTGCGTTGAAGGGACTCGATTCATTGTTGTCGATCGCACAGATGCCGGCCGGCGTGCCGGTGGGCACCCTCGCGATCGGCGAATCCGGTGCGAAAAATGCCGGTCTGCTGGCGACCGCCATCGTGGCATTGCACGACGACAAGGTGGCGCAGGCGCTGGATCGGTTCCGCACTGCCCAGACCGATGAAGTGTTGCATCATTCCGATCCGCGTTTGACGCCGCCACGGCCGGCTGCGACACGCAAAGCGCGCGTCCCCAAAGCCAGCGCGTGATGGCGACGCTTGGCATTCTGGGGGGCGGTCAGCTGGCGCGCATGCTGGTGTTGGCCGGCACGCCACTGGGTGTGCGCTTTCGCATCGTCGATGTCGTGGCCGACGCGTGCGCGGGCCAGATCGCGCCGTTGCTGACGGCTGACTGGAACGCATTCGACAGGCTGGAGCCTTTCGCGCGCGCAATCGACGCGGCGACTTTCGACTTCGAGAACGTGCCGGCGGAAACCGCCGGATGGCTGACCGCACACACCCGCGTCGCGCCCAACGCCCTGTCGCTCGCGACCGCGCAGGACCGCATCCTCGAGAAGACCTTGTTCCGCGAATGCGGGCTGCCGACGACGGAATTTGCGGATGTCGCGACGCGCGCCGATCTCGATGCCGCGCTCACGCGCATCGGGCCGCCCGCGATCCTGAAAACGCGGCGCGAAGGCTATGACGGCAAAGGCCAATTTCGTGTCCACGGCATGGACGATGCGGATGCCGCGTGGCAGGCATTGGGCGCGCAGGCCGGCACGCGCGGTTTGATCCTCGAGGGTTTCGTCGGCTTCGATTACGAAGCATCGGTGCTGGCGGTGCGCGGCTCCAATGGCGAGTTCCGCACCTGGCCGGTGACCCGCAACTGGCACGTCGACGGGATATTGTCGGCGAGTCTGGCGCCAGCCGTGCGCGGCGAGGCGATCGACAAGGCCGCGTTCGCGCACGCACGCGCGATTGCCGAACGACTCGATTACGTCGGGGTGTTCGCCCTGGAATTGTTCGTGCAGGAGGGCAAGCTGCTCGGCAACGAGATGGCGCCGCGGGTGCACAATTCCGGGCACTGGACGATCGAAGGCGCGGTTGCCTCGCAGTTCGAAAATCACGTGCGCGCGGCGCTCGGGATGCCGCTGGGCGACACGTCCGCGCGCTGCCCGTCGTGCATGCTCAACTGGATTGGTGCGCTGCCCGATCGCGACAAGCTGCTTGCCATACCAGGCGCACACTGGCACGACTACGGCAAATCGCCGCGTCCCGGCCGCAAGGCGGGCCATGCAACCGTTTGCGCACCGGATGCCGCGACGCTGGCCGCGCGGCTGCAACAGGTCGGACGTGCACTGGGCCGCGAAGAGCAGGTGGCGCCAGTGATCGCGGCACTGGATGCGGCATGAGGCACATCCGAACGGTCGTGATGTTGCGCACGCCGGTTTGCAAACACTGCGCAGCCCGTGCTTCCGACACGGGCCGCGTCGCGCGTGATTACCAGTGATAGTCCACGGTTGCGTACCAGTACGAGCCGTTGAACCCGAACGGCGAGGTTCCCGGATAGCGGATGATGCCGTGAAAGCTGTTGGGCGGACTGTTCTTCTCGGGATAGGTATTGGTGATGTTGTTGCCCCCGAGCGTGAACATCCAGCGGTCGAGTGTGTAACTGACCGACGCATCCAGCAGCATGCGTGAGCCGAAAGTCTGGTCATTGGCCGGCGTTGACGTGCTCAGCGCCTGCCACTGGCCATAACGGGTCAGCCGTCCGCGCACGCTCCAATGGCCGATATCCCAGTCGGCGCCGACAAACGCCTTGGTGCGCGGCGTGGCGACGGTCATGAGGCTCAGTGCCTCGCGGTCGAATACGGGCAGCTCCAGACCCGCCAGGCCCAGTTGCGGCGGGTTGGGCTTGACCGAGCGGATGTCGGTCTTGTTGTAGTTGATGCCGCCGGTGTATTTGATTTGCGAATTCCGCAGTTGCACCGGCCAGGTGCCGATCAAATCGGCGCCACGCGTGCGCGTATCGACGGCGTTGGTGAAGAATCGTCCGCCGCTGACAAACGGGATGCCCGCCGAAGTCAGGTAGCTCGCCACCGCCGGGCCCACCAGATTGCCGCTCAGGTTGATGCGGTCGTCGATGTCGACCTGATACACGTCAAGTGTGGCGTACGGACCGACCTTGGGGGTGAAAACCAGGCCGACGCTGAAGCTGTGGGATTTCTCCGGTTTCAGCGGCTGCGCGCCCAGGGCCACGGCGGCAGGGTCCGACACCGGGAACGTGTGCACCGTGAATGGGACCAGGTTGCCGCCTCCGACGTCGACGAAGTTGATCGAAGTGCTGGAATAGAACTCCTGTTGCAGCGATGGTGCGCGAAAACCCGTGGAGACCGTGCCGCGCAGCGCCACGACCGGGGTGAACGCATAACGCCCCGACAATTTCCAGACGGTGGTGCCGCCGAAGTCGCTGTAGTGCTCGTGACGGGCCGCGGCTTCCGCCGAAAACTTGTCGCTGAAGTCGGTGGAAAGATCGATGTACGCCGATGTGTTGTGTCTTGAATGCGAGCCCGCGTCGCCGGGCTGATAGCCCGGAAACACCTGCGAGCCTGCACCTGAGTACGACGCCGCATCGCCTTGCTTGATCGCGAATTCCTCGTGGCGATAGGCGAGCCCCCACGCCACGTTCAGCGGGCGATGCCAACCGACGTCGAAGTCGCGGCTGAAATCGGCGTTGAACACGTTCTGGCGATAGGTCAGCGTGCCGATGTAGAACGCGGTGGGTGAGGCGGCGCCCAGCGAGTAATTGAAGGTATCGGTGGTGTGCAGTTTCCAATGGCTGCCGCCGGTATCGCCGCTGATGTCGTAGTGCCATCCGCCGGCCTCGCCGCGGATGCCCACGACCGTGGTGTCATCGCGGATCGCGCTGTTTTCTATCGGCAGGAATCCGTCGGGGAATGCCGCGACCGCCGCCGGCGTACTGCCTTGGTATTGTGAAAGCGAACGGAAGAATCCGCCCGCACTGACGTCGCGCTTGTTGAACGTGCTGAAGGCGTACAGCGTCGCGTTTTCGCCAAGGTTGTATTGCGCGTTCAGTGCAGCCTGCTTGGCGACTTCCTGCGGCAGGCCGAAGTGGAAGGTGACCGTGCCGAACGTGGGGTCGCCCGGGTAGCGAATGTCGGGGCCCGCGTGGTTGGTCGGATGCTGGTCGAGGTAATTGGCCGACAGGTGCACCCATCCGTCCCGGCCGAGGTTGAATCCGCCATCCGCGCCGCCGCGCCAGGTCTGGCCTTCGCCGCCGCCGTGCACGCCGCGGGTGATGCTCGCCGAGCCGTGCTGGTTGGCGCCGCCCTTCAGGATGATGTTGATGACGCCGGCGATGGCGTCCGAGCCGTACTGTGCCGCCGCGCCGTCGCGCAGCACTTCGATGCGCTGGATTGCGTTGATCGGGATGGCGCTCAAGTCCACCGGTGATGAGCCGCGCCCCACCGAACCATTGATGTTGAGCATCGCGGTGGTGTGCTGGCGTTTGCCGTTGATCAGCACCAGCGTTTCATCCGGAGAAAGCCCGCGCAGTTGCGCCGGCATGGTCGCGTCGGTCGCGTCGGTGAGTGACGGCTGGGGGAAATTGAACGAGGGCAGAAGGACGCGCAAGGCCGTGGTGAGGTCCGGTGCGCCCGTGCTCACCAGTTCACTGGGGGTGAGAATGTCGATGGGCGCCAGCGAATTCGCCGCGGTGCGGTCGAACGCGCGGGTACCGGTCACGATGATCGTCTGCAGCGTCTTGCGCTGGGTGTTGCCCTGGTCTTGCTGCGGGGCGGTGCTGGTTTGGGCCGTGGCCGTCAGGGCTTGGGCTGCGCCCAGTGCGAAGGCCACCGCGGCGGTCATGACACGAATGCGTGGCTGCATGTCTGTTCTCCACCAAGGCGGGCGGTGAACGCGACTTGCAAGGCATGGTGCGTTCCGCTCGCAGTGCTTCCCTGTGGCTGTCGAGGCTAGGCGACGGTGCGGGGGTTGTCAATCGCAGCTGCGCCGCTTGCATTGCTGCAGCCGTGATGCGTGTGCCACGCCCGGTGTGGCGCGTGGCAATGACAATGTAAGATTCAAGGATGTCCAAGGCTCGATGTGGGGTGGTGATGCGCAGACAACTGGTGGCAACCCTCGTTTTTTCGTGTTCGATTGGCTTGAGCCTCGTTGCACCGGCCGGATTCGCGCAGACCAGGACAAGCCATGCAGCGCAGGACGGGCCGCTGCAACCGAAAGTGCACAAGCTCGAGCGCTTGCGCGCGAACGAACCGCTGGTTACCGCAAAGCACGGCATGGTGGTGAGCGCGCAGCATCTCGCCACCCGGATCGGCGTGGACATTCTGAAGCAGGGCGGCAACGCGGTGGACGCGGCGGTGGCGGTCGGTTACGCGCTGGCGGTCGTGCACCCGTGCTGCGGCAACATCGGCGGCGGCGGATTCATGACCGTGCATCTGGCGAACGGGGAAAACCTGTTTCTGGATTTTCGTGAAAAGGCGCCGCTGGCAGCGACGCCGGACATGATGCAAAACGCGGCGGGCAAGGTCGTGAAGGGCCGCAGCACACGAACCTGGCTCAGCGTGGGCGTGCCGGGCACCGTGATGGGACTGGACGAGGCGCTCGCGAAGTACGGCAGCATGAGCCTGCAACAGGTCGTTGCGCCGGCGATCAAGCTTGCAAGGGACGGTTTCGTGCTGGAGCCGGGCGACGTACGCATCCTCGATACTTCGACCGACGCGTTCCGCAAACATCCGAACGTCGCCGCGATCTTTCTCGACCACGGCCAGTCGTGGAAGGCGGGGCAGGTATTGAAGCAGCCGCAGCTTGCGCGCACGCTGGAGTTGATTTCGAAAGACGGCACCCGCGCGTTCTACGACGGCCCGATCGCCGTGGCTGTGGTGAAGGCGAGCGAGGCCGATCACGGTTTGCTGAGCCTGAAGGATTTCCGGGATTACACGGTGCAGTGGGAAAAACCGATCGAGTGCGGTTACCACGGGTACACGATCATCTCCGCGCCGCCGCCGAGTTCCGGCGGCACCACGATGTGCGAGACGCTGCAGATCATCGCGCCGTATCCGCTGGCGAAGTGGGGTTTCCGTTCCGCGCAGAGCGTGCATTACTTCGTGGAAGCGGAACGCCGTGCGTTCGCCGATCGCAACACCTACCTGGGCGATCCCGCGTTCGTGCACAACCCGATCACGAAATTGCTGTCGACCGGACACGCCGCGAAGCTTCGCGCCACCATCCAGCCCGACAAGGCCACGCCTTCCTCGCAGATGAAGGGTAGCCTCGGACCATATCAGGCAACCAACACCACGCACTATTCGGTGGTGGACGCCCATGGCAATGCAGTGGCGGTGACCTTCACTGTCAACGGCTATTTCGGCATCAAGCAGATCGCGGGTGACACCGGATTTTTCCTCAACAACGAAATGGACGATTTCACGTCCAAGCCCGGTGTCCCGAACCAGTTCGGACTGGTGCAGGGCCTGGCCAACCAGATCGAACCCGGCAAGCGGCCCCTGAGTTCGATGAGCCCGACCATCGTTTTGCACGACGGCAAGCTGTTCATGGTCAGCGGCAGTCCGGGCGGTTCGACCATCATTTCGACCACGATGGAAAGCATCCTCAATGTGGTCGAGTACGGCATGAACATCAAGCAATCCATCGACGCGCCGCGCATCCACATGCAGTGGTACCCCGACAGTATCTTCGCCGAGCCGGGTTCGTTTGCGCCCAGGGTGCAGACGGCGCTGGAGGCGATGGGATACAAGATCCGCCCGGTACGTTTGATGGGCGACATCGCGGCCATCCTGGTCGATCCGAAGTCGCACTTGCTGGAAAGCGTCAACGACCCGCGCTACCCCGCCGGTCTGGCGGCAGGTTATTAGGGCCTGTCAACGCTATGCCAAGTGAACCGCGTTGTTTCCGCAGCGGTCGCCTGACAAGGTGCGCGCCGCAGCGCCATGGTGGTTCCATGGTCAAGATGCGCACCGCCGTATGGCGGCCGCCGCGGAACAACCCTTGGGCCGACGGCGCGGCCACGTGGGCATAGCGTTGACAGGCCCTAACAGCGCAGGTGTGTTCCGTTGGGCGACCGGGGTTGCGCTCAGTGATGTGCGGCAAGAAACCACACCACCGTCGCGACCAGATTGTTGGTCGCGTGCAGGGTGACCGCCGGCCAAAGGGAGCGTGAGCGCAGCCGCATCCACGCCAGCGCCAGGCCCATGATGACCAACGCCGGGATCGCGTACCACGCAAACTTGAAGTCGGGCAGGTGTGCGCAACCGAAAATGAGTGCACTGATCAATATCGCCCAGCCGGCCGGCATCCTGCGCATCAGTCCCGACAACAGCACCCCGCGAAACACCAGTTCCTCGACGAACGGGGCGGCGCAGACGGCCATCAGCAGCAGCAGGATCTGCAGGCCGGGGGCTGCCTTTGCGAACAGCACGCTGATGTCCTGGTGTACGGGATGGCCGTGTGCGAGGACCTGCGTCAGGAATCCGCCCAGAAACAGCAACAGCACTCCCGACACGACGGCAATCAGATAGTCGCTGCGTTTTCGGGCCCGGACGAAACCGAATCCGGGAGGGTCGGGCCGAGCCCATTGGGCAGGCCAGATCCAGTACACGATCAGGGTCATCACTGCAGCGGCCGCTGCAATCGAGACCACGATCAGGATGACCCGGATGTCCGGGTTGCTCCGAAGCGACTGCAGGATTGCAAGGGTGTCGGACTTCTGGTGATGCAGACCCGCCTGCATGCCCGCCCGCACTGCAAGCACGATCCCGATCACGACGCCGACCACGATGCCCATGACGAACTGCATCACGAAGTACAAGACAACCGTGCCTATGCCACTCCAGATGCCGGGACGCCTGGGCGCAGCGGAGGCGATCGTCGCCGCGTGGGCGGAGTCGATTCTGTCCGGCAGGGCTTCGGATGGTTCCATGTGCCTGTGCTTTCCTGCGTGACAAACCGGTGCACTTTATCAGCAGAAGCGACTCGGGTGTCACGTCGGACAGCAAGCAGGCATCGACCCGGCGAGGCTATTTTTCGATCCTGTAGTTGAAGCTCGCGCGATTGCCGGTGGTTGCGTTCTCCGCCTCGAACTGCAGGAAGCGGTTCAGCGTGTAGCGCAGGGTGATGACCTGGCCTGGCGTGAACAGGCCGACCCCATAGCTCAGGAACAGTCGCGGCGACAGGTATTTGCCTGCGGTGAATGCCGAACCGCCCAGCGCCTCGCTGCTCGAAACGCCGGCTTCGAGTCCGAGCCGCGAGCCGATCGACTTGGCGATGCGGTCGCCGGCCAGCCCGCCGAGCGCCTGCGCGGCGGTATTCAAGGTATCGCCTTCGCCGCTCTTCAGGTCGTTCAATGGACGGCCGGTGACGAGATAGGAAAGCGCTTCGGCCTGTTCCATCGACGGGTCGGAGAACACCGTGAGGATCGGCCGCTGCGCGGTGCCGCGTATGCTCAAGCCCACGGTGACGTTCTCGCCCCGGATCTTGCGGACGGCGCGGATATCGAGCCCCGGGTCGTCCAGACGCGTGCCGGCGAACAGCAGACGACCCTGCTCGATCGTGAGATGCTGTCCGTATGCCTCGTATTTGCCGTCGATCCGGATGGTGCCACGCCCGGTGGCGGTATGACCCGGTTGCACCCGCACCGCGAGCTGCCCGTGCACGCTGCCGTCGAGGCCATGGCCTTGCACCTTCACGTTGTCGCCCAGTTTCACCTCGATTTCGGCGTTCATCGCCAGTGGCGCAACCTGTTCGGCCTTCGGCCGATCCACGATCACCACGTCGGGCGAAGCCTTGGCCGGACCTTGTCCGGGAAGCTTTTCGACCGCGACGCTGGCGTCCGGAATCGCGACGCTGCCGGTCAGGTCGAGCACCCCATTTGCGCGCGTGACATGCAGGTCGGGTGATGCGACCACGTGTGCGGCGGGGATGTCCGCGACCAGCACCTTGTCGCCCGTTATCGACAGTCGCAAAGGTGCGTTGGCCGCAAGCCCGGTATTGCCGTCGATGTGCAGGACGCCTTTCCCGGAAGCGATTTGCCCCTGGATGGCGAGCCTGCCTTGTTCGTTGCCGCTGATCGCGAAACGGCCATCGTGAAGTTTCAGGCCCGCGCGTGGCAGTTCCGCGGAAAAATCCTGCGTCCCGATGCGCCCCTGGAAGCGCGGTGCGGCCAGCGTGCCGGAAAGTTGCAGGTTGCCCGATAGTGTGCCGTGCACATTGGCGATTTCCGGCGACAGCACTTCAAGGAAAGCGAGGCTGCGCAAATCCGCGTCGATCGTCCCTTGCAACGCACGGTTCGCTCCACTGACCGTGATGTCGCCGTTGATGTGTCCGCTATCGCTCAATGCGCCTTGCATGCGCAGGTGCTGGCTCGTGCCGGTGGCAGTGACATTGACGCCCAGGCTGGACCAGGCGAGCAACGGACGACCCGGACTGGACGTGTAAGCGATGCTGCCGGCACTGGCGGTGAGATTGGCATTGCCGTTGATGGCACCGTTTGCATCGATGGCAAATTGCCCCGTGCCCGAAATTTCGCCACTGGCCTGCAGCGGGTTGCTGCCGGGCGCCAGCGTCGCCAGCAGTTGCAGCGGCAGCCTTTGCAGTGAGTAGTTCGCGGTGATCGCGCCCTTCCGGTTGCGGTCGGCCGACATGCAGAAATGCGCTGCGCCTGCGCCCAGGCAAAGTTGCGACATCGTCAACGCGCCTTGCTGCCAGGCAACCGCGCTCGGTTGTTGCTGACGCCATGCCGGCATGCCATGCGGCGAAAGCTCGATGTCGCTCAAGCTGCCGGTCCAGCGTTTCGCTTTCGCGTCCCATTTCCCGCGCAGTGCGAGTGCAGCGCCGACCTGCTTGCCTTGTGCCTTCAATTGCACATGATGCGAGGCGGCATTGCCGCTGCCTCGCAAATGCACTGTTTCGAAATCGAGTCCGGAGGCGTGCACGCCATTGAGCGCAAGGTCGAGGTTGCCGCCGGGTTGCGCGAGGTTCGGGACGGATGCGGTGAGCTGAAGCGTGGCAATGCGGCGCGCACCCACGCGCAGGCCATTGCCTTGCAGGCTTCCTGCGACCGCGAGCTTCGGCCACGTGCCCTTGATGGTGAACCGGCCCTGCAACCGGCCCGCTGCATCGGGCAACCAGTCGCCCAGCGAAGCGATGTCGAGATCGACGGTTGCATCGGCTCGCGCAGCGTGTGCGCCGACCGCATGTATGCGGCTGCTGCCCGTGACCAGCAGCAGCGAGCCTTGCAGCAGGTTGCCCGGCGCGATGGTCAGGTCGGCCTTGCTGCCGGCAATGCTGCGCTGGCGCAACGTGCCATCGACCTTGTCCAGCTTCACGGTGGCCTTCGGACCTTGCGGCGTGAGCTGCCCCTCGGCGGCGAGGTTGAAATCCATGGCGCCGTTCCAGCCCGCCAGGATCGTGCCCGGGTCGAAACGCCTGGCAATGGCGTCGAGCCTCCATGACAGGTGCGGCTGCAGACCGATGCTGCCGTGCACGTCCAGGCCACCGTTCTTCTGCAACAGCTTCAATGCGCGCAGGTCGATCTCGCGCGGGGTGCCGCGCAGATCGACTTGCAGGTTGGACAACCTCCCGGGCGGGCCGATCGCGAGCGCACCTTGCACCGTGTAGCGTGCGATGCTGCCGTCAAGCTTCACGTCGCCTTCGGTCGCGAGTTTTTGTCCGACGAGGGTGGCCGGCAGTTGCGCGTTCTTCCAGTTCACGTCGAGCGCGAAGGTCATCGGTGTTGCGTCGAGGTGTACGGCGCCGGTCGCGACGGCGATGCCTGGGAATTGTGGTGAGTGCAGCCGCAGTGGATTCAGCGTCAGTGTCTTGCCGTCGTAGCGGAATGCAGCGGGATCGAGCAGCAACGTGTAACCGTTGGCAGTCAGCTTGCCATTGAGCTTGCCGGCGTGGGCGCCGCCCGTGCCGTGCAGGTCCAGTGCGAGCGTTTTCAGCGAGGTGGGCAGGGCAGGCAGCGCGCGCGCATCGAAGGTCGGAGCGTTCACCGCCAGCGTCCACGCGTGTGTTGCATCGAGTTGCAGTGATGCGCTCGCGTCGATGTGCACGGGGGCCGAGAAAGCCGCGTGCAGTTGCGCGGTCTTGCCGTCGGACTGCGAAGTGATCGTGCCGACGTAATGGGTGTCGTTCCGGGTCCAGTCGATCTTGGCGGTGCCGTGGCCAGGATAGCCGCGCGCGATTGCGAGCGTGCCTTCGAGATCGGCGCTGCCTGCAGGCGCGCGCAGCGCGAGTTGACGGATCACCAGTTGCCGATTGTTCCACGTTCCGGCGATCGCAAGACTGTCGGCGGTGAAGGCGGGCTTGGTGCTTGTGCCCACCGTGATGTGGGTCAAGCGCGTGTCGTCCAGCACGATCGCGAGCGGTGGCTTCAGCGAAAAGGTGCTGGATGCGTTGGAAGGTTTGGAGGGCGCAAGCTCGAGCGTGACGCCGTCGATCCGCGCACGTTCCACCTGAAAGCGGCCGCCAAGCAATGCCCACGGCCGCAATCGCAGCGTCGCGGTACGGATGTGCAACGCGTCGCCGCCGGCGTCGCTATAACGCAGGTCGGTGACGGTGGGTTGACCAGCGAGTGTGCCCGAAGCGCTCGCATAGCTGAAGCCCCCGTGCATCATCGCGACGCCGCGATCCAGGGCGAAGCGGAGCCCCGATGACGTGTACAGCAGCCAGAACAGCAGCGCGACGATTGCGATGACCAGCGCGCAGAGAGAGGCGCCCACACCGACCAGCCATTTGCGCGCGCGGCTCACAGGTCCGGGCCTATGACGATATGCAACTGTGCGCCGTGGTAGTACGGATTGTCGATCGGCACGCCCACATCGATGCGCACCATGCCCACCGGCGAGCGCCAGCGCAGCCCGATCCCGGCGCCGGTGCGCGCGTGGAAATCGGTGCCGTCGAACGCATCGCCGGAATCCACGAACGCCGCGATGCCCCAGTTGCGGGTGAAGTAGTGCTCGATCGTCGCGCTGCCGGCCAGCAGGCGCTCGCCGCCCACCACCAGGCCGTAAGCATTGCGCGGGCCGATCGCCTGGTACGCATAGCCACGGATCGAACGGTCGCCGCCCGCGAAGAAGCGAAGCTGCGGCGGCAACTTGCTGAAATCCTCGACTGCGGTGATGCCCGCGTTGCCGCGCAGGATCAAGCGGTCCCTGCGGCCCAGTGGATGAATCCAGATGATGTCGGCCAGCGCCTGCGCGAAGCGGGTGTCGATGCCGGGCTCAGCGCGTGCGATCAGGTTGATCGAATAACCGTGGCGCACGAACAATGGATTGTCCGCCACTTTTCTGGTCAATCCGATTTCCGGGTAGATCAAGGTGCTGCGGCCGTGTTCGACCCCGGGGATGTCAACATCGTTGTGTGAATTGCCGACAGTGAAGGTGCCGCTCAACAGATGCACGCCCAGGGTGCGCACGAAGCCATGCCAGTCACGCGTTGCGTTGGCGGCCAGCGAAAACGTGCGCGAGGTTGACGTCTTGGTATCCTCGTCGCGGTAACCGATGCCGAGATTGAAGCTGGCGTGGTCGTGTCCCGGGCGCGGAATGCCGTACACGATCTGGGCGGTCTTCAGGCGCTGCGCAACCAATACCTGGTTGTCCAGCGTGTGGCCACGGTCGTTGATCCAGCGCCGCTTGATGCCGGCGCGCACGCCGGGGCCGGTATCGGTGCCGGCGAAGATGCCGGCGGTGTATACCGTGCGCTTGGCCGGCGCCACCTCGACCTTCACCGGCACCACGTGGTCCTTCGCCTTGGTGACCTCGGGTTGCACGTCCACGATCGAAAAATAGTCGGCATCGGTCAAGGCCTGCTGCAGCGCCAACAGACTGGACTGCGAGTACCAGTCTCCCGATTCCCATGGTACGTAGCGTTGCAGGAATCCGGGACGGAATTGCGACCCTTCGAACGTGACCTTGCCCAGTTTGTAACGCTCACCCAGGGTGTAATGCAGGTGGATTGCCGCACTGTTGTCGGAGTGCGTCACTGCAACCTTGTGCGCGACAGCCTTGGCGTCGAGCCAGCCGGTTTCCAGCAATGCATTGCCGATCGCGGCTTTGGAGGCCTCATACGTTCCATCGTTCAACTGCTCGCGGACGCGTGGATGAAATGCACGCACGGCGTGTCGTACCGGTGTCAGTTTCAGCGCTGCGCCCGGGACTTCAATGTCCAGTGTCGCGACTTTCGTGGCGGGGCCTGGCGTCACTTGCAAATGCAGCGTCCATTCGCTGCCGTGGTGTTGCAGGTCGCTTTCGACCCGGGCGTTGTAGTAGCCGTATGGCTGCAGCGCGGTCGCGGCTTGCCGGTTGGCGTCGTTCGCCAGTACCTGCACCTGGGTTGCGCTGACGTCCTTGCGTCCCGCGTATTGACTCGCTGTCAGCTGCGCGCTGACGGCTGCGGCCAGTTGCTTGTCGATACCGCCGACTGTGACCTTCAGCGTGTCGGCATGCGCGCCGTGTGCGATGGCAAGCGCCAGCAGCGCGGCGAATGTGCGCGCGCATGGGAGTGCTGACATCGACGTCCCTGTCTTTTTCCGCCCGCCTCCAGGGCGGGCGCGTGACTTTCTCTTGCGTGGCCAAGAGAAAGTCACCAAAGAGAAGGCCACCCCGCGAACACGCCCTTCGCCCATCCATGGGCTGCGGGTTCGCTCGCGCACACCGGGGTTCGCCGACGGTCCATCCTTGGACCTGCGGCGAACTGGCGCACTTCCTGTGCGCCACCCTGCGGGCATTTCCGTCGTTCGCTCGCCGTGATCGAGGGGGCCCGGTCTGCGCGCATCCTGCGCGCACGGTGGCACGAAGCTGATTGTCCGATCTTGCTTCGAGCGAGGGCATGGATGGCCACCATACAGACGAAAAATGTGCCGTTGCACGGCCCCGCTTGAGAGATTTGTTTTGGTTTTGCCGCCGATCTGCCATGCCTTGGGCGTTCGCGCATCGAAAGGGTGCAGGCCATGGATGGCCGGTAGCGGAGCGGCAAGCGGCGCCGTTGGCGGTGCCGCAGCCGCACAGCCGATCGCGCGAGCAAGGCGCGCATGTCCGACGGCAGGGATGCCGGAGTTCGCGCCGGCGCGCGATCGGCAAGCTGCAAGGAAAGATGAGGCAACACGACGTTGCCGAGTCCACCGCCACAGGCGCCATGGTCTTTGGCCACTTTCTGCCGAAACAGAAAGTGGCACGCGCCGTGGGGCGGCGCGGAAAGAGACAGGGATGTCGCCTCGCGCGCGCGGTGCGCATTTCCGCAGCCCAAATGCATGCGCCAGGCGAAGCACGCATCGCGCCACCGTTCCGTTGCATGTGCGTCGTGCGTGCAAGTCGATCCTTCTGCGCGTTACGTCGCGGCGATGCGCGCCTCGGCCGGCTCTGCGTGCATGGATTGTGTTTCCGTTGGCGCGGCTTGCGTCTGCGTCGCCGGAGCAGGTTTCTCGTGCGAATAGTGTGCCACCAGAGCCCCGATCAGTGCGGAGATGTAGGGCACGGCCTGCGCGCCCAGGATCACCATCCACAATTCACCTTCGACGTAATGCGAACCGAAATCGAGCGCCATGCCGACAATCGACAGCACCAGCGCGATCGACATCAGCAGCTCTTCACGCACGGGGCCGAGCGCGCCCGCCGCGCCGCCGGAAAGCCGGCGGCTCTTGGCGGTGCGCACGAACACCGACTCCTTCTTGATCAGGCCCATCCAGATGCCGCGCGCAATCACGTGCGACAGGCCCATGCTGGCGATTGCCGCCATGAGCGTGTCGCGCCACCCGCATGGCACGCGCGCGCGGTACAGCACGATGCCGAACACGGCTTTGGCGACGAAGAAACCCATTACCGGAATCAGGAACAGTCGCATCGGCAGACTGAATACGCTGGGCGCCAGCAACATGCCGGCGGTCCAGCCGAGTGCCAACAAGGTGAACACCATGTGCAGCGCGTCGGCAAACCAGGAGAACCAGCCGGTGAGGAAATGGAAACGTTGGCCCGTGCTCAGCGGGCCCTTGTGCACCATCCAGTGCCAGCGGCCCTTCAGGATCTGCATGGCACCGAACGCCCAGCGATAGCGCTGGCTCTTGTAGGCGCGAAAATCGGCGGGCGTGAGGCCCTTGCCCATCGGCTCGTCGACATACACGGTCTCGTAGCCGGCGTGCATCAGGCGCAGGCCGAGTTCGGCATCTTCGCAAATGGTCCATTCCGACCAGCCGCCGGTGCCTTCCAGCGCGACGCGCCGCACCATGGTCATGGTGCCGTGCTGGATGATCGCGTTGCGTTCGTTGCGGTGGTGCATGCCGATCCGGAAGAAGCCATCGAACTCCCAGTTGGTCATCCGGCGGAACGCGTCGCGATCGAACTCGCGGTGTGCCTGCGGGCACTGCACCACCGCGACATTGCGGTCGTGGAAGTAACCGGTCAACGCGGACAACCAGTCCTTGCGTACCACGTAGTCGGCATCGATCACCGCGATGATGTCGGCGCGTGGATCGGTCTGTTTCAGGCCGTAGTTCAAGGCGCCGGCCTTGAATCCGGGCCACGGATCAAGATGGAAGAAGCGGAATCGTTCGCCGCGTCGTTCGCAGTATTCCTCGATCGGCTTCCACACTTCCTCGTGCCTGGTGTTGTTGTCGATTACCAGTACTTCGAAGTTGCGGTAATCGAGTTCGGCCAGCGAATCCAGCGTCGCGATGACCATGTCCGGCGGTTCGTTGTAGCAGGCAAGATGGATCGAAACGAACGGCTGCGACTCGGGAGGGTCCGGCTGCAACAGGCCGAAATGACGCAGCCATTTCTTGTGCCACAAGACCTCCACGAACTCGAAGCCATTGATCAGCAGGATCGCCAGAATCGCGAGCTGCGCCGGGAACAGCACGATCAGCATGCCCCAGTCGACCACGCTCAGGTAGAACTGGAACGGCACCGTCACCGACCACACGATCAGGCCGGCTGCAAGCTGGATCAATGCGAGGAACACGAAACGCCCGGCCAGTTTGAAACGCGCGAACCGCCACGCGAACCACAGCATCGGCAGCAGCGCCAGCAGGCCGGATGCCAACGCCTTCCACGGCCAGGTCGGATCCTCCAGAACCGGGGCGGCTGCCGCGAATTTCAGCTTGCGGTCGGCGTTGAATACGCCCCAGTACGCGCCCGTACGACCCTCGCCCAGATCCTTCTTCCACGGCTGGTCGATGGCCTCCATCACGTAGTAATCGATGTGCTCGGCCTTGGCGACAATGAACCAGCGGCGCAGAAAGATGGCCTGATTGGCGGCCGATGGCTTGGCGAATTCGAAGCGGTCGCCGTTGGATGGCCAGCCGACTTCGCCCACCACGATCTGCTTGCCAGGGAACAGTTGCTGCAGGCGGTGGTAGCGCATCAGCACATCGCCGACCGCATCCTTGCGCGGCACGCCCTCCCAGTACGGCAACAGGTGCACGGTAATGAAGTCGACGTGTTGCGCGAGCTCGGGGTATTTCTCCCAGATGTGCCAGGGTTCGGCCGTCGAGACCGGCTGGCGGATGTGTGCCCGGGCGCGGTCCAGATACGCCATCAACTTCTCCGGCTTCATGTCGTGGCGCAGCAGCACCTCGTTGCCGACTTCGACCCGCTTGATGTCCGGCCAGCGGCGCGCCTGCGCAATCAGCGCATCGAGTTCCTTCTCGTTGTTGCCGGCGCGTCGGTCCAGCCACGCACCCGCCAGCACGTCGAGGTGGTACTTCATCGCGAGCCGCGGAATCTCGGGGTATTGCAGCACCGAGTAGACGCGGATGCGGCGCGTATGCTTGGCAAGCAGCGCAAGATCGGAGTTCACGTTGGCGTTGCTCGGAAACGTGTCGGCGAGCGGGCTTTGATAGCGCTGGAACGGGCTGTACGCGAAGCCGGCGACCTGCCCATTCCAGGGCACCACGCTGGTCGGGCGGTCCGCCTCCGCCCACAGCGCGAAGTTCAGTGCGGCCACCAGCAATGCCAGCAGCACGGCCGCAAGGATGGCGCCCGCGCCAGATGGACGCGCAGCCATGGCGAGTGGTTGGCTCAAGGATTCTCCCGGCCGGATCGCAAACGTACGAGCCTCACAAGATTACGTGCACACGCCTGAAGGATTTGCAAACTTGTGCGATCGTCCCTGATAGCCGCGTCATGATGGCCGGTCCTCGGCCGCAAGGTGATTGCGGTCCTTCACGGCGAGCAACCATCCGTGGTGCGGGCGCCGGCCCGGCCATCCCCGGCCGGGCGCTCAGGCGGGCACGCGATGCCACCGGCATCGCGCAAGCACCCGCCTTCGCCCTTGCTTTCCACAACGGTCGCTGCGTACGAAACCTCGAACATCGCTCTGCACCGGGCTGGCATCCACCGCATGCGGGTAGAATGCGGTGATGACGGATTTCACGGTGCACGAAGGCTCGGCCCCGCTGCTGGTAAGCCTGCCGCATGACGGCACGGAACTTCCGGCGGCCATCTCCGCGCGCGTGACCGCAGCCGGGCGGCGGGTCCCGGACACCGACTGGCATGTGGGCAAGTTGTATGCCTTCGTGCGTGAATTGGGCGCGTCGATCATTATCCCCCGATGGTCGCGCTACGTGGCCGACCTGAACCGCGATCCCGAAGGTCAAGCGCTGTACCCCGGCCGCAGCGAAACTGCGCTGGTGCCGGTAGCTACCTTTGCGGGCGAATCGATTTACGCGCCCGGCAACGAACCCGGCGAGAAGGAAATCGCATTGCGCAGGGAGATGTATTGGCAGCCATACCACGAAGCCCTTTTCGACGAACTTGCCCGCATGCGTCAAGTGCACACGCGCGTGGTGCTGTGGGACGGGCACTCGATCAGGGGCCGGGTACCGATGTTCTTCGACGGACAGTTGCCGGATTTCAATCTCGGCACCGCGAATGGCGCAAGTTGTTCGCAGGCGTTGCAGGAGTCATTGACACGCGTGTTGCACGAACGGGCTGACGGCGGCGACGGTCATTACAGCCACGTCGTCAACGGCCGCTTCAAGGGTGGCTACATCACCCGTCATTATGGCAAACCCGAAACCGGCATCGAAGCCGTGCAGCTGGAGCTGGCCCAGTACACCTACATGGACGAGGACAGTTTCGAATACCTGCCGGAACGCGCAGCGCCGGTGCAACAAGTGATCCGGGCGTTGCTTGAAACCTGCTTGTCCCATATTGAGGCAGCATGATCGGGACACCATACCCTCTTCCGCAGGAAGGGGGTCGATGCACCTGCCTGCGGCAGGCGCATCGGGAGAATGCCGCCGGAAGTTGCATCAGGACGGATTGATTCGCGCGATGCACTCCAGCTCGATCGCGGTCGGCGTCGGCACCTGGCGCGGTTGTCGGCCGATGGCACGGTCTTACCGGGCAGCGATTGCTTCCTTGGCCAACTCGATCCTGGGTGGCGGCTGGGTACCGATCCTGCCCACGCGTGCGACGGCCGGACCTCGAGGTGACGCGCGCTGCAAAAACGCAATGCGCGGCACATTGCCATTCCGGAATGTCTTGATGGTGGTGGAGAATGACGAAGGCGCACGTCCGTCACTGATCGTTCCCGGCAGCGTAAACAGGACTGCGGTCCTTCTGGCCCAAGTCTCGTAGACGGACAGTTTCACCACCTTCGTCTTGCCGTTTGTCACTTGCGTTGCCAACCAACCGCCATATCCCAACTCGAACCACGACACCTTGACCCTCAGGTTTTCGGTCGCGTTGACCGGGGTTGCACCTGCCTTCACCGCCACGCGGTAGAGATTGCCGCTGCTGCTGTACCTGGATGTCTTCCCCAGGAAAATCAGTCCCGATTCCCCTCCCCGTGGCTCGGTCACGTAAATGCCGTGCAGTGCGCCCTTTGCCGTGTTGGGGTCGAACACGAGGGTGGGTGCGGCATTGTCGGCGAGGTTGTTCACGAACAGTTCGGGGACAATTGCAGAGTTATCGACACCCACCGGTACGGCGGTGAACATCAAATTGTTCCAGTAATACAGGGAGCAGCGAAATTCATGCACATCGAGCGTTGCAGGGGTGATGGCTTGTACGCTCCCGCCCGCCAGCGGAACCTTGGCCACGACCGCATTGCCGTTTCCGTCCGACGCATGCAGAAATGCGATCCAGCTGCCCACGTTGCCATCGACGATCCATTGCACGTCGCGTGCGGTGCCCTTCAGATCGGCGAGTTTGCGGGGGCGTTTGCCCGCCTGCGGATCCAGCACCCACACGGCACTGCGTATTCCCGAAGGGTCCGATTTCCCGCCACACTGCGTCGATGCGGCAAGCAGATTCCTTTTGGGCGCCCAGCCGATGCTGCGCACCGCGCAGCCTCCCGGCAGATCGACGACGCGAAGGTTGAGGCCGCTCGGGCTTGCAAGCTCAAGCCTGGCGTTGCCGTGATCGGACGCGATCAAGGCGAGATGCTGACCGTCGTACGACAAGGCGATTGCGGAGGGTCCGTTGTCGATGCCGTTCGCCCCCGCGTGAACCACGGGGGCAATCCCGGGCACGATCAAGGCCAGCAAAAGTGCGGTGGTACGAGGGAGTTTCATTGACAGCCTCCTTTCCGGCCTCAGCCGGAATCCACGACAGGAGTTGGCACTGTACTCGCATTCGCCCGCCCTGGCGCATGCCTTCGATCCCGTACGGCGCGACCGGCAGAGCCGTTTTGCCGATGCGGCTGGCGGCGGAAGCCGCCGTGCGGATTACGCCCTACGTTGGGCGAACGCGCGCGATGCACTTCAGCTCGATCGCGATTGGCGTCGGCAGCGCGGTGACGCCGAGCGTGGTACGGCAGGGCGCCGTCGCAGGATCGGGAAAGTACTCCGCCCAAATGGCGTTGCAGGTTTCGAAATCGCGTTCCATCTCGGTCAGGAAGACCGTCACGTCGATCAGGTCTTCCCAACGCGCACCCGAAGCCTCCAGCACCGCGCGCACATTGGCGAATACCTGGCGAATCTGCGCGGCGATGTCGTGGGCAACCAAAACACCGCGCGGGTTGAAGACGTTGCCGGGAATCACATTGCTGCCGGGCGTGCGCGGGCCTACCCCGGACAGGTACAGCAGGTCTCCGACGCGGCGCGCGTGCGGATAGGCGCCCACCGGTCCGGGCGCGTTGTCGGTGTGCACGGCATCGCTCATGATGGTGTGGTCAACCGCCCGAGCGCTTGTTTGCAGGCGCCCGGCAAGTCATCGAACTGCGTCACATCCGCGTCGAGATCGTGGATGCAACCGTCGGCAAGTCCGTAGCACCAGCCGTGCACGGCCAGTGTCTGGCCGCGGTCCCACGCGTCGCGGACGATGGTGGTGTGACAGGCATTCGCCACTTGTTCGATCACGTTGAGTTCGCACAGGCGGTCGTGGTGGTGTGCGGCCGGCGTCGCGTCCATGATCGCCTGATGTTTTTCGAGCGTTTCGCCGATGTAACGCAGCCAGTTGTCGATAAGACCGAGCCGTTTGCCTTGCAGCGCAGCCGCCACTCCGCCGCAGCCGTAGTGCCCGACGATCATGATGTGCTTGACCTTGAGCACATCCACCGCGAACTGCATGACCGAAAGGCAGTTCATGTCCGAGTGCAGCACCAGGTTGGAGATGTTCCGGTGCA
The DNA here is from genome assembly GCA_036279455.1 of Rhodanobacteraceae bacterium. Classification (GTDB taxonomy): domain Bacteria; phylum Pseudomonadota; class Gammaproteobacteria; order Xanthomonadales; family Rhodanobacteraceae; genus 66-474. The sequence goes on from DASUJD010000087.1 coordinate 25,045, forward strand.
CGAACACCTCGCCGGGATCGAGCCCGAGTATCTGGTTGGCCGGCACGCGCGAATCCGAGCAACCGATCCACAGATAATTCGGTGCCTGCTGTTTCGCGAGGCGCGTGAAGAATTCGGGATCTTGCGCGCGGATCGATTCCGACCAGCGGCGGTTGCTTTCGAGCAAGTCTTTGGGTGATGGCATTTCGTGTTCCTTTGCTTTTGCTCCTCTCCCCTGAAAGGGGAGGGGCGGCTTGCGCGCAGTGACCCCGGGATTGCTACCGCGCCACGCAGACGTTCTTGGGTTCGGTGAAAAAGCGCAGCGCATCTATCCCGCCTTCGCGGCCCATTCCCGAATGCTTGACGCCCCCGAACGGCGTGCGCAGATCGCGCAGCATCCAGCAGTTCACCCATACGATGCCGAAGTCGATGCGTGCGGCGACGCGGTGTGCACGCGCGAGATTCGCGGTCCATAGCGACGCGGCGAGGCCGTAATCGGTGCCGTTGGCAATCGAAACGGCTTCGTCTTCGTCGTCGAACGGGATCAGCGTCACCACCGGACCGAAGATTTCCTCGGTGTTCGTGGCGCAATCCTGCGGCAGGCCCTCGATCACGGTGGGCGCCACGAACCAGCCTTCCGCGCAGCGGCCGGAAACCTTCACTGCTTCGCCACCCGTAAGCATCCTGCCGCCTTCCTGTTTTGCGCGCGCGATGCATGCCATCACTTTTTCGAAATGCGGTTTCGACACCAGCGCTCCGATGTCGCTGGATTCATCATTCGGATCGCCGACCTTGAGCGCCTTCACCTTTTCCAGATAACCCCGTTTGAAATCATCGTAGATCGGCCGTTCGACCAGCAGCCGCGATCCGCACAGGCAAATCTCGCCCTGGTTGGAAAAGCCGGAACGCACGATGGTGTCGAGGTTCGCTTCACTCAAATCGGCGTCGGCGAACACGATCGCGGGATTCTTGCCGCCCAATTCCAGCGATACCTTCTTGAACTGATTCGCGGCCGCTCCAGCGATGGATGCGCCGGTGCGGGTCGAGCCCGTGAATGACACGGCCCTGATTTTCGGATGTTCGACGATGGCCTGACCGATCTTGGGCCCAAGGCCGTGCACGATGTTCAGCACGCCCGGCGGCAAGCCGCTTTCGATCGCGAGTTCGGACAACCTGAATGCGGTGAATGGCGTGATCTCACTTGGCTTCGCGACCACCGTGTTGCCGGCTGCAAGCGCCGGCGCGATTTTCCAGGTGAAGAGATAAAGCGGCAGATTCCATGGCGAAATGCAGCCGACCACGCCGAGCGGTTGGCGCAGCGTGTAATTCACTGCACGGGCGTCGATGTGCGCCTCGCTCGACCATTGCGTGATTGCTTCGGCGAAGAAGCGCAGGTTGGCGACCGCGCGCGGGATGTCCACCTTGCACGCGAGCATCACCGGCTTGCCGGTGTCGCGGGATTCCTCGTGCGCGAGTTCATCGAGCTTCGGTTCGACGGCATCGGCAAGGCGATGCAGATGTTGCGCGCGCTCGCCATTCGACAGGGCGGCCCACGCTGGCGCTGCGTGTTCGGCCGCCACGACCGCGGCTTCCACATCGCGCGTATCGGAATCCGGGCAGCGCGCATATGCCTTGCCGGTCGCGGGTTCGAACACGTCGAGATACGTGCCGCCGATGGGCGCGACCAGGTTGCCGTCGATCAGGTTGGCGAGGGTGATGGCTTCCATCGCGCAAGCTTAGCGCATGAATCCTTTGTCATCCGGCCTTCGGCCACCTTCTCCCGACGGGAGAAGGGAACAGCGACGCGTAGGGCGGAATCGGCGCAGCCGCTTCCGCCGCACGCTGCCCGAAACTGATTCGGTGGAAACCGCTGGCGGGTTCCACCCTACGCGGACTCCCCTTGAAGGGGAGGGAGAAAAGCGTCGTTACGATGATGTTGCCGAAGCCGGCAGTTGCAGATTGAAATTGTATTTTTTCTCCAGCGCCTTGAAGCGCGGATCGCCGCGCAGCGGATCGTATGTCGGATTATTCGGAAAGTCGGCGCAACTGTAGGGCTGGGGTTTGCAAAACGTTGCCAGGAGATCCAGTGCCGGGCCCTTCTTGCCGAGTACCAGATAGATCTGCATCAGATCACCTTGTGCAAAGGGATCGAGATCATGTCGCTGGTACAGTGCGTCGGCGGCCGCGAGTGCCCGGCCGCGCTGTTTCGGATCGAGCAACGATTGATAGGCGAGCCGGCCCGCCGCGACCATGGCCTTGCCAAGTCCGGTATCGGGTTGCACCTTGTCGAAAGCCTTCACGGCATCCTCGTTTTGGTGCAGCAGCGCGTAGTTCTGCGCGAGGCCGAGGGCGGCGGCGACGCTGCGCGGCGCCAACCTGACCAGGGCTTTGGAGTACGCGAGTTCCTGCCGATATTTCCCAAGATCCATGTAAATCAGCGCGACGTTGTTCTGCGCATTGACATTCGCAGGGTCCAGTTGCACGGCTTTCAGATACTGCGCCAGACCTTGCTTGTACGGCAACATGTTGCCGTAGTCCGAATGCGCGCCGGCATTGCTGGGATCGATCGCCAACGCGCGCTCGTATTCGGTCCGGGCCTTTGCGTCGTTCCTCTGGGCTGCTTCGGCATTGCCCAACGCGATCAGCGCGTCCACGTTGCGCGGGTCGAGTGACAACGCTTTGTCGGCTTCTGCGCGCACCTTGGCCAGGCCATCGCCCATCGACAGCGTCGGGCTTCCGATCAGGTCGGACCATGTCCGTGCCAGCAGCCCGTGCGCGTCGGCATAATCCGGTTCCAGCGCAATGGCTTGTTGCAGGAGTGTGCGGGCCTGTTCCAGGTACGAGAATGTAGCCAGCCCGGTGTGCACCAACGCGCGCGCCTGCTGCACCAGGTCGTAAGCCTTCGGGTTGACGGTGCGTTGCGTGTTCGTGGTGGCGAACTTCACCTTCAGCGCATCGGAAATCGAAGCCGTGATCTTGTCCTGCACCTGGAAGATGTTGGAGAGCGAATCGTCGTAGTGGTGCGACCACGCCTGGTAGCCGGTGCGGGCATTGACCAGTTCCACGATCACGCGGATTTCATTGCCTTGCCGCAGTATCTTGCCGGTCAGCACATTGGCGACATCCAGCGCCTTGGCGATGTCGGTGGCCGATTGCTTGCTGTCGCGGTATTTGGAAGCCGTGTCCCAAGCGATCACCCGCAGGGCGGAGTTCTGGCCCAGCGCGTTGGTGAGTTCCTCGGTGATGCCGTCGCTGAAGTATTGCTGCTTCGGGTCACCGCCCAAGTTGGCGAACGGCAGCACTACCAGCGTGTCGGCGGGCGGGTTGAAGGCAGACATGGCCGCCGCGGAGGATGCGGGCTTGGCGGCGGTCGATTTCGCCACGGCCCTGTCGGCGGGTTGCGCTTGCGCCGCGGCGATCGGCTTCGACGCCGGCGCGTTTTTTGCGCGCTTCAGCGCCAGCAGTCGCCAGCCCATCAGCGCCACCGCTACGATCAGCACCGCGACAATGATCGTGTTGAGGCGGCGACCAATCTGCCGGATTTCGTGTTCCGGCCGCGCATCGGGAGAATCCGCGGCCCTGGTAAGGCGAACACCCTCGGGCGTGATCTCGTAGACCCACGCCAGCGCCAGCGCGATCGGAAAGCCGATCAGCACCAGTACCACCACAAGCCTTACGTCGCTGCCGGGGATGTTGAAGAACGGAAACACCTGGGTGGCAATCTGCACCACCAGCCAGCCGGTCACTGCGTAGCCGATCACCATGCGCCACACATGGCGACGTTTCAGTTCTTCGAAGAAATCAGGCTTTCCGGAAGCCATGTTGTCAAAGGTTCCCCCGCCGGCAACAGGCCGGCCTCCGCTCCGCGAAGTGTAGTCGATTGGCGTGTGGGGTTCAGGTGCGGGCAGCGGCGGGCATGGCCCGCCGCGATGGCGGTGAATGGGGGACGGTGCCCGCAGCAACCGCGCAGGGCGGCCAATGTCCGCCGGATCCTACAACGAATGCGTGCGCCCGCCGTCGACCGGCAGGTTGATACCGGTGATGTAACCCGCGGCGGGTGATGCAAGAAACGCAACCGCAGCCGCGATCTCCGATGGGTCGGCGAAACGGCGCATCGGGATTTCCTGTTCCATTGCGTGTTGTGTGGCATCGATACTGCGACCCGATTTCTGCGCACGCGTTGCGACGATCTGTTCGATGCGTGGGGTTTTGGTTGAACCGGGCAGCACATTGTTGACGGTGATGCCGAACTCCGCGAGTTCGCTCGCCAGTGTCTTGGCCCAGCTGGCTACCGCCCAACGCGTGGTGTTGGAAACGCCGAGGCCGGCGATGGGTTCCTTCACGGAAGTCGAAATGATGTTGACGATGCGGCCGTAGCCCGCTGCCTGCATGCCGGGAATCACGCATTCGGCCAACACGTGGTTGGCGACGAGATGCTTGCGGTAGGCGTCCAGAAACGCATCGACCTGCGCGCCGTGCGCGGGCCCGGGCGACGGGCCGCCGGAATTGTTGATGAGAATATGCACGGGATGCGCCGCGACGAGCGCTTGCACGGCAGCGTGCAAACCATCGGCGTCGCCGGAATCGGCGACGAGAAGGTCATGCGTTTGCAGCGCGTGGGTGCGGGGCAAATCGGCAACGAGTTGCTTCAATGCATCCCCGCGTCGTGCGAGCGCGGTAACGTTCGCGCCGAGCTTCGCCAGTTCCACCGCGCACGCACGTCCGATGCCCTGCGATGCGCCACATGCCAATACGTGGCGACCGGTCAAATCGATATTCATCTTGTTCTCAGCGCAAGGACTTGAAAGAAACAGCCAGAAACCCCCGAAGAACCGTCGCGAGCGAAGGCAGCTTGCGTGACGCCGGCGCGCAGCAAGCGGAGCGTACACGACAGTACGTGAGCATTGCGAGCACCGCCGGCGCGCAAGCTGCCGAGCGCAGCAGGTTATTCGGGGTTTCTAACGTTTTTGCAGCGCATGGCGCAGTTCAGGCAACAGCCCTGCGCCGACCGTGGGTCTGCCGCACAGGCCGTTGTCCACCGCACTGGCGTAGGCGGGCGTCATCCTGCCGAGATACAACGTGCCCTCCGGACCGTGCGGCACTTCGAAGCTGCCGCTGGTGACCGGCGCCGACGGGTCGATGCTGGCAAAGGCGGACGCGCTCGGCACGTTGACGTTGCTGAAACTGGTCGGCGATTGCGCCCAGTAGGTGGTCGCTGCGAGCTGATCGCTGGAGGTGGTGATCACCAGGTACTGCGCATTCGGATTGTCGATCTTCATGGCGCCAAAACCGCCCGACATGCTCGGCCGCCAGCTGATGTATACGCAAAGAGAGATATTGGCGGTGGAAATTGGCTGGTAGTCGGCATTCAACAAAGTGACCGTGGGCGCCAGCAGGAAGCTGTTGCCGAGGTGTCGCGCGCTGGGCTGGGTCTGGAATACGACTCGATAGGGCTTCCTGTATTTCGGCAGCACGAATGTCAGGAAGTGGGTGCGGTTGCCGTCGAGGTCCGCAACGGGGCTGAACTTGTCGATACTGAATTCGCGCGGTCGATCGGGCAGCGAGTCGTGGTACGGCAGGTCAGCCCACACGTGGCAGCACGGCGTCGCCGTTTCGAGGTGCTGCATGGCCGCCGCGCGCGAAGGCGGCGGCGACCTGTCGAAGGTCCCCAGCAGCGGCAGCTTGATGGCATGGGTACAGCCAGCCAGGGATAGAGCTGCAATGAGGGCGATGGAGGGGCGAAGAAAACGTTTCACGGCAACGGGTGGAGCAGGCTGGCCGCACCGGAGTGCGGATTGGATTGGTGATTCACGCAGTGTACAGATTGTGGCGAGTCCAAAAACCGGCCGAAAGTCGTGGTTTTGGAATCGCGCAACTCCGGGGGCCGGAAGTGCGCATCACGCTTCGACCCGCATGGACCGGGCGAGTTTCCCGCCAACGGCAATCAGAATTCGGCGTGGCCCGGCGTGCGCGGGTACGGGATGGCGTCGCGGATGTTGGACAACCCGCACACATAAACCAGCAGGCGCTCGAAGCCGAGTCCGAAGCCCGCATGCGGCACCGTGCCGTAGCGGCGCAGGTCGCGATACCACTGATAGTGCTCGGGATCGATGCCGAATTGCGCGATCCGGAGGTCGAGACAATCGAGCCGTTCCTCGCGTTGCGAGCCGCCGATGATCTCGCCGATGCCGGGCGCCAGCACGTCCATCGCGGCGACGGTTTTCCCGTCGTCGTTCAGGCGCATGTAGAACGCCTTGATCTTTTCCGGGTAATTCATCACCACCACCGGCCGTCCGACGTGGACTTCGGTCAGCCAGCGTTCGTGTTCGGTTTGCAGGTCCACGCCCCATTCGACCGGGAACTCGAATTTCTGTCGGGATTTTTGCAAGGCCGCAATTGCATCGGTGTAATCGATACGCTCGAAGGGCGAAGCGATGAATTTTTCGAGGCGGGTTATGGCATCTTTCTGGACGCGTTCGGCGAAGAACGCCATGTCGTCGCCGCGTTCGTCCAGCACGGCCTTGAAAACGGCCTTCAGGAATGCTTCCGCGCAATCGGCGTTGTCGGCGAGATCGGCGAACGCGATCTCCGGCTCGATCATCCAGAATTCGGCCAGGTGGCGCGGGGTGTTGGAGTTCTCGGCGCGAAAAGTCGGGCCGAAGGTGTAGACCTTCGAGAGTGCCAGGCAGTAGGCCTCGACGTTCAACTGGCCGGACACGGTCAGGAAAGTCTCGCGCGCGAAGAAGTCGCGCTTGAAATCGATCGCGCCCTTGTCGCCGCGCGGCAGGTTGGCCAGGTCCAGGGTGGAGACGCGGAACATGTCGCCGGCGCCCTCCGCATCGGACGTGGTGATGATCGGCGTGTTGACCCAGAAGAAGCCTTCCGACGTCAGGTGTCGGTGGATTGCCGTCATGGCGGTATGGCGCACCCGCGAAATGGCGCCGAACAGATTGGTGCGCGGCCGCAAGTGCGCGACCTCGCGCAGGAATTCGGGCGAGTGCTGCTTGGGCTGGATCGGATAGGTTTCGGGATCCTCGACCCACCCGGTCACCTCGATGGCGTCGGCCTGCAACTCGACCGTCTGGCCTTTGCCTTGCGATGCGACCAGCTTGCCGCGCGCGACGACTGCACAGCCGGCGGACAGCTTCTGCACTTCGCTGGCGTAATTCGACAACGATGCGGGGGCAACCACCTGCAGCGACGCGAAGCACGAGCCATCCGAGACGTTCACGAACGACAATCCGGCTTTGGAATCGCGGCGCGTGCGCACCCAGCCGCGTACTTCGACGGTTTCGCCCTCCGGCATGCTGCCGGCCAGGGCTTGTTTGACAGTCATCGTGGTTGCCGCCATCGCTTGCATTCCTGCCATGTGCGCCGCATGTCGATCAAGCCGGCGATGATAGCCGAAGCCCTTGTTTTGCAGGAGCGCTCGTGGGCGCGGCCCGGGGGGTCGACCACGATCGCTCCTACCACGCTCCGTTGCGCACGAGTAACATGACAGATATGGCCATCGAACTCACCCCCGCCGCCTCCGCCCGCATGCGCGATTTCCTCGGCCAGCATCCGACCGCGACGGGCGTGCGCTTCGGCATCAAACGCACCGGTTGCTCCGGGTTCGGCTACACGGTCGATCTGACCGGCGAAGTGACGGATGCCGACAAGGTGTTCGATTTCGACGGCATCAAACTGGTGGTGGACGCCAAGGCGCTGCCGTTCGTGGACGGCACCCGCATCGACTACACGCGCGAAGGCTTGAACGCATCGTTCGTGTTCAACAACCCGAATGCGACGGGTGAATGTGGCTGCGGGGAAAGTTTCACCGTGGACAAGGCTGGCTGACGCCGAGTGCCTGACGCCCGCGCCGCCACCGCCGCCCGCGAGCCCGAAATCGGCGCCGACGCCAGCCAACACTCTGCGCTGGCGGCCGTGCTGCCGCATATCCTGCGCACGTTCCGCAGGGAACCCGCGCTGGCGCTGACGGTTGCCTATCTGATGGTGGCGCTGGCCGGCATTTATTACGACTACGGGTTCTACCGGGATAACTTCGGCATTCCGATTCTGACCCTGTCGCAGATCAGTGATTTCCTGGTTGCCGGCATACAGCAACCGGTGGCGTTGGCGTTGGTGGCGTTGACGCTGCCGTTGTGCTGGTTGCTCGATCGGCTCAACGCCCGCTTCAATCGCAAGCATGCCACCCGCCGTGATCGGCTGCGTTCGTTGCCGCGCCTGAAGTTGTGGCAAAAGTTGCAGCTTTACTGGGTCAGGTGGAACCTGAGCGATTCCAACCGCAGATTGTCCCAGGTCATGTACCTGGCCATCGTCCTGGTTTACAGCTGGTTGTTCGTCAGCATCCTGGCGGGCCACCGCGCGAAAGCCATCAAGCAGGGCGCGGGGCCGCATGTCACGGTGCGGCTGGCGGGCGAAGCGGCAGACCTGCGCGCCAGTGCCGGCACGACCTGGAGCTACCTCGGCGCCGTCTCCAACTACGTGTTCGTGTACGACCCGGCCGCGAGGCAGTCACTGGTATTGCCGGTGAACGCGATCGAGCGGATCCAACCCGGGCCGGTGAAGGACAAGCCGGGCCTGCCTTTCCCGGTTGTGCACGTGCGCTGACTTGGCTATCATTGCCGGTTCGCTGGACGTGGGTCCGGCGAAACCTCGCCTCACCGCCGGATTTCGGGACGGGAGGCTGCCCGCCACGGCGCTTGCCGCGGCGACACCCATGAGGAATCACAATGCGTCATTATGAAGTCGTGTTCCTGGTCCATCCGGACCAGAGCGAGCAGGTGCCCGGCATGATCGAGCGCTACAAGGCGCTGGTCGAGGGCGAAGGCGGCAAGGTGCACCGTGTCGAAGACTGGGGTCGCCGTCCGCTCGCGTATCCGATCCAGCACCTCGCCAAGGCCCATTACGCGCTGCTGAACATCGAGTGCGGCCCCAAGGCGGTTGCCGAGCTTAAATCCGGCTTTCGATTCAACGATGCCGTCCTGCGACACCTGATCGTGCAGTGGCACGGTGTGGAAACCGAACCGTCCCTGATCATGAAGGCCAGCAAGGAAGACAAGCCATCCCGTCGCCGTGATGACGACAGCAACGACGATCGCGGCAGCGACCGCAGCGACGACTGATGCCTCGCCCGATCAGAAAGAAGAAGTCCGGAGACACTCACATGTCCAAATTTTTTCGCCGCCGCAAGTTTTGCCGCTTCAGCGCCGAAGGCGTGGAGCACATCGATTACAAGGATCTCGCCACGTTGAAGCAGTACGTCACCGAAACCGGCAAGATCGTTCCCAGCCGCATCACCGGCACCAAGGCGCGCTACCAACGCCAGTTGACCACGGCCGTGCAGCGCGCACGGTTCCTGGCGTTGTTGCCCTATAGCGACAACCACTTTGTCTAGTCGGAGGACTCCATGGAAATCATCCTGCTTGAGAAAGTGAAGAACCTCGGCTCGCTCGGTGACAAGGTCAAGGTCAAGCCGGGCTACGGTCGCAATTACCTGGTGCCGCAGGGCAAGGCCGCGCCGGCGACCAAGGTCAACCTCGAAACGTTCGAAGCAAGGCGCGCCGAATACCAGGCCAAGGCCGACAAACTGCTGGCCGACGCACAGGCGCGCGCCGCGAAGTTCGAGAATGCCGAAGCCACCATCACAGCCAACGCCAGTCCTGAAGGCAAGCTGTTCGGCTCGGTCGGTCCGCGTGACATCGCCGAAGCATTCACGGCGCAGGGCCTGGCGCTGGAAAAGAGCGAAGTGATCATGCCGGAAGGCGCGATCCACAACATCGGTGATTACGACGTCGAGGTTTCGTTGCATGCCGACGTGAAGGCGCCGGTCAAGGTGCACGTGCTCGCGGGTGCTTGACGTCCGAGTTGGATGCGGCACGCGGCATTGCATGACATGAAAAAGGCGCCTGCGGGCGCTTTTTTCATTTTCCGTCACACGTGAAGATCGCGTCAAAGCCGTTGCAACGGTCTTGCGGGCGCGCGCCATAATCAGTACCATATTGGTACGTATTCAACGCCCCACGTCCGCATGATCCGCGTCAGCCGCCTCGCCGATTACGCTTCAACCGTGATGGCCTGCCTTGCACGCCATCCCGGTGAAGTGCTGCCCGCGATACAGGTGGGCGAGGAAACCCGTCTGGAAATGCCGACCGTCAGCAAGTTGCTGAAGCAGCTCGCCCGGGCGGGTCTGGTCGAATCGTTCCGCGGCGCGGCTGGCGGCTACCGGCTGGCACGCCCGGCGCAGGATATTTCGCTGGCGGAAATCGTGGAAGCGCTGGACGGCCCGATCGGACTGACCGAGTGCAGCATCGGCCACGCCGGTTGCGAACGCCAGGGGTATTGCGCGGTCTCACGCGACTGGCAGGGCGTCGGGGCTGCAATCGACAACGTCTTGCGCGGCGTCAGCCTCGCCGACATGTTGCGGCGACAGCCGGCGCGCGCGCACGGCGCAAGAGCATAGGGAGCATCGCATGGCTGGCCAACCGGGCGAAGTCCAGGCTGCACTGTCCCGCCGTTACGGCGCGGGCTTCGTCACCGACATCGAAACAGACAGCCTGCCGCCGGGCCTGAATGAAGACACCATCCGGGCACTGTCCGCGCGCAAGCAGGAACCGGAATGGATGATCGAATGGCGGCTTTCCGCTTACCGCCACTGGTTGACCATGACGCAGCCGGACTGGGCGCACGTGAAGCTTGCGCCCATCGACTTCCAGGCCATCAGCTACTACTCGGCGCCCAAGAACCAGCCGAAGTCGCTGGACGAGGTCGATCCCAAGCTGCTGGAAGCCTACGACAAGCTCGGCGTGCCGTTGCACGAACGCGCCAAACTTGCGGGCGTGGCGGTGGATGCCGTATTCGACTCGGTATCCGTTGCCAATACCGCGCGCGAACAACTCGCGAAGGTCGGCGTGATCTTTTGTTCGATGAGCGAAGCGATTCGCGAGCACGGCGATCTGGTGCGCCAGTATCTCGGCACGGTGGTGCCGCAGGGCGACAACTACTTCGCGGCACTCAATTCCGCGGTGTTTTCGGACGGCTCTTTCGTGTTCATCCCGAAAGGCGTGCGCTGCCCCATGGAGCTGTCCACGTACTTCCGCATCAACGCCGGCCACACCGGACAATTCGAACGCACGCTCATCATCGCCGAGGAGGATGCAGTGGTGTCCTACCTCGAAGGCTGCACCGCGCCGATGCGCGACGAAAACCAGTTGCACGCGGCGGTGGTGGAGTTGGTGGCGCTGGAGCGCGCGAACATCAAGTATTCGACGGTCCAGAATTGGTATCCGGGTGACGAAAACGGCAAGGGCGGCATCTACAACTTCGTCACCAAGCGCGGCGAATGCCGCGGCGACGATTCACGCATCAGCTGGACGCAGGTGGAAACCGGTTCGGCGATCACCTGGAAATATCCGAGCTGCGTGCTGCGTGGCGATCGTTCGGTCGGCGAGTTCCACTCGGTGGCGCTCACCCATCATTACCAGCAGGCCGACACCGGCACCAAGATGATCCACATCGGCCGCGACACCAAGTCGAAGATCGTATCCAAGGGCATCAGCGCCGGGCACAGCCAGAACAGCTACCGCGGGCTGGTGAAAGTCGACAAGGGCGCCGCCAACGCGCGCAACCACACCCGCTGCGATTCGATCCTGATCGGCAAGAAGTGTGGCTCGCACACTTATCCCTATGTGGAGGTGAAAAACCCCAGCGCGATCGTCGAGCACGAGGCCACTACCTCGAAAATCTCCGACGACCAGATGTTCTACTGCCGCTCACGCGGCATCGCCGAGGAAGACGCCGTGTCGTTGATCGTGGACGGCTTCTGCAAACAGGTGTTCCGTGAACTGCCGATGGAATTCGCGGTGGAAGCCAAGAAGCTGCTCGAAGTTTCGCTTGAGGGCGCGATTGGGTAGCTTTTCTTCCCTTCTCCCATCGGGAGAAGGTGCCCAAAGGACGGATGAGGGTGAGGAGCGGCGCTTGCGTGATGCAGGGGCATCACGCGCCGCGACGAACGGGCGGCCACGGACGGCCGCACCGGCGCCACGCACCATGGATGGTTGCTCGCACGTAAACAGGAATACTCATGCTGAAAATCGAAAATCTCCACGCCCGCGTCGCCGGCAAGGAAATCCTGAAGGGACTTTCGCTGGAAGTGAAGTCCGGCGAAGTGCACGCCATCATGGGTCCGAACGGAGCCGGAAAATCCACGCTCGGGAACGTGCTTGCGGGTCGGCCCGGCCATGAGGTGACGCACGGCAGCGTCAGCTTCGACGGAAAAAACCTGCTGGAGATGGAACCCGAAGTGCGCGCCGCAGCGGGCGTATTCATGGCATTTCAGTACCCTGTCGAAATCCCCGGCGTCAACAACACGTATTTTCTGCGCGCAGCGCTGAATGCGCAGCGCAAGGCACGCGGCGAGCAGGAACTGGATTCGATGCAGTTCCTGAAGCTGGTGCGCGGCAAGGTCAAAGACATGGGCATGACCTCCGGGCTCCTGAACCGCGCGGTCAACGAAGGCTTCAGCGGCGGCGAAAAAAAACGCAACGAGGTGTTCCAGATGGCGCTGCTGGAACCGCGTCTTGCGATCCTGGATGAAACCGATTCGGGGCTCGACATCGATGCGCTGAAGCAGGTTGCCGCGGGCGTCAATGCGCTGCGCTCGCCGCAGCGCGCGTTCATCGTGATTACCCATTATCAGCGTCTGCTGGACTACATCGTGCCGGACTTCGTGCACGTGCTTGCCGATGGCCGCATCGTGGAGAGCGGCGACGCAACGCTTGCACAGGAGCTGGAAGCCCACGGCTATGCCTGGGTGCGCGAGCGCACGCTGACGGAAGCCGGCGCGTGAACATTGCATTGACGCCCTTCGCGGAATCCATGCAGGCTGCTGCTGCGCGGCTGCCGGACGGCGAACCCGCGTGGTTGCGCGATGCCCGCCGCAACGCGCTGGCTGTTTTCGAGGAACGGGGGCTGCCCGACACGCACAACGAATTGTGGAAGTACACCGCGCTGCGCGCGCTGCAACGGCATGTCTACGCGGTGGGCGATGCAGGGGCCGCGATGCGCAAGGTTCCGGCGGAGCTGCTTTCACTGGACGGCACGGAAGGGCAGCGCGCGGTGTTCGTCAATGGCGCATTTCGCGCAGACCTCTCGCACCTGGATGATTTGCCCGATGGCATGACGCTGCAACCCTTGTCGCTCGCCCTGCGCGCAGAGTCGCAACCGTTGCGCTTCGTGCTGGGTGGACATCCGGACGACGCGGACGACGGTTTCACCTTGTTGAACCGTGCGCTTGCCGCAGACGGCGTGATGGTGCGTGTTGCTGACGGCGTACGCGTCGAACGACCGTTGCACGTGTTGCATGTGAGCCTGGCAGCCGAAGCGTCGGCAGCGTGGCACCTGCGCAGCCGGGTCGAACTTGGCCGTGGCGCAGGCCTGCACCTGGTCGAGCATCACCTCGGCGACGCCGGCAATGGACATCTCGCCAACCTTGTTCGCAACGTGAATTTGCACGAAGGCGCGCAGCTCGGCTGGACGATCGTCCAGCGCACCTCACCCGATGCGACGCTGCTGCGGCGCAGCGATTGCGTATTGCACGAGGATGCCAGCCTGGACTTACATGCGCTCGAGCTGGGTGGCAAATTGACGCGTCACGAATTGCGTGTGGAGCTTGCCGGTGCGCGTGCGCGCCTGGGGAGCCGTGGCGCGTTCGTGTTGCACGGGCGCCAGCATGCCGATACCGAAGTGCTGGTGAGTCATCGAGGGCGCGATACCGTCAGTGCTTCGGTATGGCGTGGGGTTGCCGACGGCCGCGCCAGGGGCGTGGTGCATGGGCGGATTCTGGTGCTGCCGGGCGCCGATGGTGCCGACGGCGGTTTCTACAACAAGAACCTGCTGCTTTCGCCGGACGCTGAAATCGACACGCGGCCGGCGCTCGAGATCCATGCCGACGAGGTCAAGGCCAATCACGGCGCCACGGTCGGACAGCTTGACGAAAACGTGCTGTTCTATTTGCGCTCGCGCGGAATCCCGCTCGACGCGGCGCGCCGGATGCTGGTGCACGCGTTTTGCGCAGAGACGCTGGAGGGCATCGAGCCGGTATCGTTGCGCGCACATTGCGAGGCGTTGCTGGCCGATCAACTGCCGGAACCATCGATATGAGCGTGACGGCGAAATCTGCGGCGCCGGCGCTGGCGGTCGATTGGGCGAAGGTTCGCGAGGACTTTCCGATCCTCGAGCGCAAGGTCCACGGCAAGCCTTTGGTGTACCTCGACAGCGCGAACACCTCGCAGAAGCCGCGCCAGGTCATCGAAGCGGTGGATGCGTTTTACCGCCAACACAACGCCAACGTGTCGCGCGCGGTGCACCAACTCGGCGAAGAGGCGACCGCGCTGTACGAGGGCGCGCGGACCAGGCTGGCGGCTTTCATGGGCGCCAACCACCGCGACGAAATCGTGCTGACGTCGGGCACCACCATGGCGACCAACCTGGTGGCCTACAGCTATCTGCTGCCGCGCCTGAAGCCCGGCGACGCGATCCTGGTCACCGCGATGGAACACCACGCGGACATCGTGCCATGGCAATTGGTGTGCGAACGTACCGGCGCGCATCTCAAGGTCGCACCGATCACCGAAACGGGTGAACTGATCATCGAGAAATTCGTCGAGGCGCTGACGCCTGAGGTGAAGTTCGCGGGCGTCGTGCATGTATCAAACGTGCTGGGCACCATCAATCCGGTGAAGGAACTCGCTCGGGAATGCCGCAGGCGCGGCATTCCACTGCTGGTGGACGGTTCGCAGGCGGCGCCGCACCTGCCGCTGGACGTGAAGTCCATTGGCTGCGATTTCTATTGCATCACGGGCCACAAGATGTGCGGCCCCACCGGTACCGGCGCATTGTGGGGGCGACGTGAATTGCTGGAAGCCATGCCGCCATTTTTCGGCGGCGGCGAAATGATTCGGACGGTATCGTTCGACGGCACCACCTTCGCCGATTCGCCGCACAAGTTCGAGGCCGGCACTCCGAACACCGCCGGGTTCGCCGGACTCGGCGCCGCGATCGATTACCTCACGGGCATCGGCATGCGCAACATCGCGGCGCGCGAACGCGAACTGCTGGAATACGCCACGCCGCGGCTTGAAGCAATTCCCGGTATGCGCATCTTCGGCAACGCGCCCGGCAAGGCCGCGGTGATCTCCTTCCTGATCGATGGCGCGCACGCGCACGATCTGGCCACGTTGCTGGATCAGGAGGGCGTGGCGGTGCGCTCGGGCCATCATTGCGCACACCCATTGATGCAGTTTTATGGCGTCGCCGCGACCTGCAGGGCATCGCTGGCGTTCTGGAATACCGAAGCCGAGATCGATACGTTGACCGATGCTATCGGGCGGGTGCGGAAACTGCTGGCATGAAGAGTGGGGACCAGGCATCCGCGGCGCTGCATTTCCGCGTTGCCACGCCGGAGGATGTGGCAGCCATCGTGGCCCTGACGCAGTCTGCCTATCGCGGCGACTCGAGCCGTGTTGGCTGGACCACCGAAGCCGATCTGCTGGATGGCCAGCGCACCGATGCGCGCGAGGTCGCGGAGCTGATCGCGAACCCACACGTGAAATTGCTGCTGGCCGAACAGGCCGGACGACTGTTGGCTTGTTGCGTCCTCGAGCGATTGTCCGATGAGCATGCAGGTGACGGTTACTTCGGGATGTTTTCGGTGCGTCCGGAAGCGCAGGGCAGCGGTACCGGCCGTGCACTGTTGAGCGAGGCGGAACGAGTCGCGCATGAAGAATGGCAGGCAAGTGCGATGCGCATGACCGTGATCGACGTGCGCGTCGAGTTGATCGCGTGGTACGAACGCCGCGGCTATCGGCGCACCGGCGAATACCGCCCGTTCCCGTATGGCGATCCGCGTTTCGGGGTTCCGAAGCGCGATGACTTGCGCTTTGAATGGCTCGTCAAGCAACTCTGAAGTTACGCACAGACGTGGCGACGTCCTTGTCATTTTCCGCGCCGTCCCACCGAAAAGCGGTTTCGCTCGCTGCGCGAGCGGGCCACTTTTTGTTTCGGCAAAAAGTGGCCAAAAACCATGGCGCCTGTGGCGGTGGGCCCGGCAACGTCCTGTTGCCTCGTCTGCCCTTGCCGCTTGCCGATCGCGCGCCGACGCGAACTCCGGCATCCCTGCCGTCGAACATGCGCGCCTTGCTCGCGCGATCGGCTGCGCGGCGGCGGCACCGCCAACGGCGCCGGTCTCGCTTCGATACCGGCCATTCATGGCCTGCATCGTTTCGTATTGCGGATTCGCAGGTCATGGATGACCGGCAACTAAGCAGAGCTTTTCTTCGCGCCCTTGCACGACGCCGACTAAATCGGCAGGGATAGCCGATTTGAACGCCGCAGGCGGCCCTGGGCGCAGCGAAGGGTGAGCTACAGGGATGTAGCGAATTGCATCCAGCGCCAAGCGGGAGCAAGGCGCGGATGTTCGAGCACAAGGATGTGCGAGTTCGCGCCGGCCCGCTTGGCGCGGGAAGCGCAGGGAAGTTGAGGCAACACGATGTTGCCGAGACCGTCGTGCGGGCGCTTGGCTTTGGTTACTTTCCCCGAAAGGAAAGTAACCCGCGCGTCAGGAGACGCCCGGAATCAAGACATGGATATCAAACAAAAATGGCGGAGGGAGCGACATGTCGGATGAATGGGTGAAGGTGTGTGCGTGCGACGAACTGCTGCCGGGCGAGTTCAAGCTCGTCTGGGACGACGACACCGCGATCGCCGTGTACAACCTCGAAGGCAACCTGTATGCGATCGAGGACACCTGCACCCACGACGGCGGAGACCTGGCAGGTGGCGAGGTGTTCGGCTTCGAAGTCGAGTGCCCGCGGCATGGCGGACGTTTCGATGTCCGCACCGGTGAAGCGACGCGATTGCCCCCGACCGAACCGGTCGCGAGTTTCCCGATACGGATCGAGGGTGGGGTGATCTACACCCGCGATGACCGCTAGGAACCCGCGTCGCCCCGGCCTGGAAGCGGGTCAGGCTTGCAGCTTGACCAGCACGATTTCGCCGGCGCCCTCGATCCAGGCCCGGCCCGTTTCTGCATCCGCGGCAATCAGCGCGGCGTCATGCGGGTTCAATGCAAGGCTCGTATCTGTGCCTGCATGGACCTGCGCACGTCCGGAGTCCAGGTACACGAGCCAGCGCACGGCTGGTTCGAGCGGCAAGACCATGCTGTCGACCAGGGTACGCGCCAGCACTTCGCCGTGTGCGTCGCCACGCAGCATCAGATTGAAATCGCGGGTCGGGCCTTCCGGCAGCTGACCTGCGGGCGCGGGCGACCCGTCGAAGCGCAGTTGGCCGAAGCGTACCGCGTGCATTTCGTTGCCGTCGGGAAACCGCAAAGTCATCGCTGCATCCAGCGGCACCAATGTCCGGCGCGTGTCCGGCAGCTCGGAAAACGGGCCTGCGCGCTCCACCTTCGCGACGCTGACACGAATCAGCCAATCCGGATCATCCGGTTCGCGCAGGATCACGCTGGTGCTGCCGTTGCCATTGGCCCAGGCTTCGTTGCGCTGGGTGGCGTGGGGGATGGCGCGCACGGCAGGCATGGCGGTCATGCTAGTGGCATCGACCCGGATCAGTCGATCAACTCGCGCAACGCATCAAGGCCGAACCGCAGGCTGTCATTCCATTCGTGGCCGATGATTGCCCTGCCCGTGCGGGCGTCGCGAAAGCTTTCCTGCTGTCCGGGTGCGAGCAGGTGGCGATAATCCACGGTCAGTTCCTCGCCGGCGTCGAGTTCACGCGCGGCGAAAACGAAACCCAGCAGCCACAGGCCAGTCGGTTCGAAGCTGTGGTTCACGTAGCACTCGTCGGGCCAGTCCGGCGAAAGCGTGTAGCGATCCTCGAACCAGCGCGCCGAGGCATGCAGCAACGACGCACGTTCGGGGTCGGAAACGATTTCCGCGAACGACCACGTCCGGTCGATCTGGTCCGGTGCGATCGCGACGCGCCCCCGTGGCAGCGATTCTTCCAGGAATACACCCATCCCGGCGCCCGGGATGGTGGATTGGGCGATGTGATAGCGGGGCAGGATCACGACCGGACTCGCGTCGATGAAAGTGCGCGAGTGTAGGGCCTGTTAACGCTATGCCACGTGAACCGCGTTGCTTCCGCAGCGGTTGCCAGACAAGGCGCGTGCCGCAGCGCCATGGTGGTTCCATGGTCAAGGCGCGCACCGCGGTATGGCAACCGCTGCGGAGCAACCCCTTGGGCCGGGGCCGTTTGCCCGCATGGCTTTGTCATCGCTCGTCGAAGTATCGACATACGTCTTCCTCGCTCTTCCTTGCCCTGCGGGCAAACGGCCGACGGCGCGGCCACGTGGCATAGCGTTAACAGGCCCTGATGCGCGCGGCGGCGATGCGGGATTGTCCCGCACCGCCGGCCGCAGGTCGATCAGTGCTTGCGTGCGCGATGCGAGGTCTTCTTCGCCGGCGCCGCGGGGCTGCCGCTGAAGCGAATCGCCTCGCGATTGCGCGCGACGGTTTTTGCGCCGACGCCCTTGACATTGTCCAGTTCGTCAACGCTCTTGAACGGCCCGTGGGCCTTCCGGTACGCGACGATGGCCTGTGCCTTGGCCAGACCGACGCCGTCGAGTGAGGCGGCGATGGTTTGCGCATCGGCCTTGTTGACGTTGACCGGGGTGGCGGCGATGGCGGGCAGCGCGATGGCGAGGCACAACGCGAGCGCGGCAAGTGTCTGCTTGAACATGATCGGGTTCCTTCTGGTGGGTCGTGCCGCCGGATGCGGCGCGTGGAGCAAGCTTGCCGAGCGTCGCGACCGGACACAGCCGGTCCACGCTGCACAGGCTTGTCGGACGGCGCAACCGGGCGTTGTCGGAATCGTCCGACCGCGCAGCCGGCTTGCCGCGACTGTTACACTGGTCCTTTGTTTGCCCGGGAGTGAGCGTGATGGATGCCGGCAAGGTCCGATCCTTCATCAGCAATCTGTGGGATGACGAAGTGGTCCCCGCGATCACCGAGTACATCAAGATCCCCAACAAGTCGCCGATGTTCGACAAGGACTGGGCGTCGCACGGTTACATGGACCAGGCCGTTGCATTGATGGAAAAATGGGCGCGCGCAAAGCTGGCGTCGCTGCCCGGCGCGACCCTGGAAGTGGTGCGCCTGCCGAACCGCACGCCATTGATCTTCATTGACGTGCCGGCGTCCGGAAACGAGGCTGGCGCCGACGATTGCGTGCTCCTGTACGGGCATCTCGACAAGCAACCGGAAATGACCGGTTGGGGCGACGGCCTCGGGCCGTGGACGCCGGTGTTGAAGGGCGACCGTTTGTACGGGCGCGGCGGTGCCGACGACGGCTACGCGATCTTCGGCTCCCTGTCGGCGCTGCTGGCGCTGCACGAACAGGGTGCCCCGCACGCGCGCTGCGCGGTGATGATCGAGGCCTGCGAGGAATCGGGCAGCTACGATTTGCCATACTACGTCGATCACCTTGCAGCGCGGATCGGGCAGCCCTCGCTGGTGGTGTGTCTGGATTCCGGTTGCGCCAATTACGACCAGTTGTGGCTGACCACTTCGCTGCGCGGCATGACCAGCGGTGAACTGACTGTCGAGGTACTGACCGAAGGCGTGCACTCCGGCGACGCATCGGGCGTCGTGCCCGACAGCTTCCGTGTCCTGCGGCATCTGTTGTCGCGACTGGAAGATCCCGTCGGCGGTGGCATCGTGCCAAAGGAGTTGTACGCCGAGGTTCCCGCCGAGCGCGTCGAGCAGGCGAGGCAATGTGCGGGCATCCTTGGCGATGACGTATTTGCCAAATTTCCATGGACTGCGGGGATGCAACCGGTCAGCGGCGACAAGGTCGAGTTGATCCTCAACCGCACCTGGCGTCCCCAGTTGGCCATTACCGGCGCGGGCGGCTTGCCACAGCTGGAGAATGCCGGCAACGTGATGCGACCGTCCACGTCCCTGAAACTGAGTTTGCGCTTGCCTCCCACGCTGGACGTGGACAAGGCCGGTGAATCCGTCAGGCGCTTGCTGGAAACCGACCCGCCATACGGAGCGAAGGTTGCCTTCAAGCTGGACAAGGGCGGCAGCGGCTGGAATGCGCCGCAACTCAAGGATTGGTTGAGCAGTGCGGTGACAGAGGCGTCGGCAGAGGCGTTTGGCGCGCCCCCTGCCTACATGGGCGAGGGCGGCAGCATTCCGTTCATGGGCATGCTGGGTGAAAAATTTCCGAAGGCGCAGTTTCTCATCACCGGCGTGCTCGGCCCGCGTTCCAACGCGCACGGCCCCAACGAGTTCCTGCACATCCCGATGGGCAAGAAGGTCACCGCCTCGGTGGCACGGGTCGTTGCGGCGCACCACGCCGCCAGCGTCCGCGGCGAGACCGGTGGCGCGGCCGCGGCCCTGCCCGGCAGCCAGGAACGAGGCGACCATGGCTGCTGCTGACGTACCGCCCGGGGCCGGGTGCTAGGATCGCCGGGCAACACCAACCAACCCGGGGAGACACAAGCATGTTCAACGGCATTCTTGGCTACATCATCGGCGGTGCGGTGATCGGGATCCTGGCGCGGCTGTTCAAGCCGGGCGCGGATCCCGTGGGCTGGATCATGACGATCGTGATCGGCATCGTGGGCGCGGTGATCGGCGGCTACCTGT
>DASUJD010000088.1:0-34063 GCA_036279455.1 Rhodanobacteraceae bacterium
GCTTCGCGGATGAAACCCGCTCAGCCCAACCTACGCCACGGCAGCTTTCGGTGAAGGCGCCCGTTTGGCTCCGGGCCGACGTAATCTGCTAAACCCAGTCGCGCGGCTTCAAATATTCCGCAAGCCGCGCTTCGGCGCTCCCGGCTTCCGGCGCGTAACCGTACTCGTAGCGCACGCGCGGCGGCAGCGACATCAGGATCGATTCGGTACGGCCGCCGGATTGCAGGCCGAACAGGGTGCCGCGGTCATGGACCAGGTTGAATTCCACGTAGCGGCCGCGGCGGTACAACTGGAACTCGCGTTCGCGTTCGCCGTACGCCATGTCTTTGCGACGCTCGACGATCGGCGAATACGCGTCGAGGAAACCGTTGCCGACGGCCTGCATGAAGGCGAAGGTTTTTTCGAAATCCCATTCGTTCAGGTCATCGAAGAACAGCCCGCCGATGCCGCGGGTTTCACCGCGGTGTTTCAGCCAGAAATACTCGTCGCACCATTTCTTGCAGCGCGGATACACGTCATCGCCGAAGGGTGCGCACAGGTCACGCGCGACGCTGTGCCAGTGCATGCAGTCTTCGTCGAATGGATAGAAGGGCGTCAGGTCGAAGCCGCCGCCGAACCACCACACGGGTTCTTCGCCCGCCTTGTCAGACTCGAAGTAGCGCACGTTCATGTGCGCGGTCGGCACGTAGGGATTCAACGGATGCACCACCAGCGACACGCCGGTCGCGGCCCATGCACGCCCAGCCAATTCGGGCCGGTGCGCAGTCGCCGATGCGGGCAAGGCGGTGCCGGTGACGCGCGAATGATTGACACCGGCCTGCTCGAACACTGCACCGTTTTTCAGCACTCGTGTTCTGCCGCCGCCACCACTTTCCCGTGTCCAGGCATCCTCGACGAACTGTCCGACCCCGTCGGCTCTTTCCAGCGCGGCACAAATGCGATCCTGCAACTCGCGCAGGAAGGCGTCGACCGGTTTGACGTGAGCGTGCATGACTGATTACTTATCGACCCGTGCTGCGCGGTGGCTTTCGTCCACGGCTTTCGGCCTTGCAGCGGCGGCCACTGCAGACCCAGTGTAGGGTAGCCGCAGATGGCACGGCGGCGCCGCCTGTCCACCACGCATGCGATACTGGCTGGCCATTCCCCACTGAAATGCACGGATGCCGGCACGCGTCGAACCTCTCGCGATCACAGCCTTCAGCGCAACCTCCGCCCTTGGCCGCGGGTGCCTGGCGCACCTCGCGGCACTCCAGGAAAGCCGTGGCGGCTTGCGCGAAAACGATTTTTCCTCGGCGCCGCTGGATTGCCGGATCGGGCGCGTGGCCGGCGTCGAGGACGTTGTTCTGCCCGCGCCGCTGCAACACTGGGACTGTCGCAACAATCGCCTCGCCTGGCTCGGTCTGCAGCAGGATGACTTGCCGGACACCATCGCCCGAACCGTGGCGCGCCACGGTGCCGCGCGCGTCGCGCTGGTGCTCGGCACTTCCACCGCCAGCATCGGCGCGACCGAGGACGCCTATCGCAGGTTGGACCGTGGACGGTTTCCCGACGACCTGCGCCGCCCGGAAATCCACACCCCGCATTCACTCACCGCGTTTGTCGCCGACGCCACCGGCATCGCCGGGCCCGCCCTGACCATCTCGACCGCGTGTTCATCGTCGGCCAAGGTGTTCGCATCCGCCGCACGCATGATCCGGCAAGGCCTCGTCGACGCGGCGCTGGTCGGGGGCGTGGACACCTTGTGCGACAGCGTGTTGTTCGGTTTCCATTCACTGCAACTATTGTCGCCGCAGGCCTGCCGCCCGTTCGACACGAACCGTGACGGCATCTCGATCGGGGAAGCGGCCGCATTCGCACTTCTGGAACCTGTCGCTGAAGCACCGCAGGCGCCACGGCTGACGGGTTACGGTGAGTCCTCGGATGCCTGGCACATGTCCGCGCCGCATCCCGAAGGCCGCGGCGCACTCGCGGCGCTGGACGACGCCTTGGCGCGCGCCGGCATCGACACAGCTACGATCGATTACATCAACCTGCACGGCACCGCGACGACCCGCAACGATGAAGTCGAGGCACTGCTGTTGCCGCGTTTCCCGCCCCGCATGAGTGCCAGCTCGACCAAGGGCTTCACTGGCCATGCCCTGGGCGCAGCCGGGGCGCTGGAAGCGGTGATCACGCTGCTGGCGATCGAACACGGAATGGCGCCGGCCAATCTCAATTGCAGCGATCCGATTCCCCAATCCACGCCGTGGCTGGTCCTGCAGCCCACAGCGCGGCGCATCGCCACCGCGCTCAGCAACTCCTTCGGCTTCGGCGGCAACAACGCGTGCCTCGTGTTTGCCCGCGCGGAGGCGGCATGAACGGGGCGCTGCAAGTCGCGGTTGCGGGCATCGGCGTCTGGACGCGCGGCGCCCCCGACTGGCCTGCGCTGCGCAGCGCGCTGCTCGGCGAATGCGGCCTTTCCGGTAATGCAACCGACAGCCCCATGGCCCGTGCGCTGCCGGCGGCGGAGCGGCGGCGCGCCCCCGAGAGTGTGCGCTTGGCGGCGGAAGTCGCGGCGCAGGCATGCGCAATGGCGAACCTCGATCCGGCGCGCCTGCCCTGCGTGTTCGCGTCCGCCCATGGCGAGCTTGCGATCACGGATTACGTCTGTGCAACGCTGGCGCAAGCGCCGCTGGAGCTTTCGCCCACCCGCTTCCACAACTCGGTGCTGAACGCGCCAGCGGGCTACTGGACGATCGCGGCCGGTTGCACGGCCGCATCCAGTGCGGTGACCGCGCACCATCGCAGCTTCGCAGCGGGCATGCTGGAAGCCGCCACGTTTGCGTGCGCGGAAGACACGCCCGTGCTGCTGGTAGCCTGCGATGTCGCATCCACGGGACCGCTCGCCGCGATGACCCGCACCACCCTCGCCTTTGGCGCGGGATTGGTGCTGACGCCGGACACCAGCGCGGGTGCACGCATCGGATTGACGCTCGATGGGGGCAGCCTCGCGAACGAACCCGCGCCGGCATCTCCGGCATTGCAAGCCGTGGCCGCCGACAATCCGTGCAACGCCCATGCACTGGCGTTGCTCGCCGCGCTCGCCGGCCGCAGTCCGGACAGGTTCAGCCTGCCATTGTCATCGGGCCTGTCACTGGACATGGAGATCACGCCTTGAGCGACGCCGTGCGCCCCTTCGTGGTGGTGCCCTGCCTCGATGAGGAGCGCGCCATCGGAAGCCTGCTCGAAGGCGTGCTGGCGCATTGCCGCGACGTGATCGTGATCGACGACGGCTCCCGCGATGGCACCGCGGAGATCGCGTCGCGCATGCCGGTGACGCTGATCCGCCACCCCGAACGACGCGGCAAGGGCGAAGCGTTGCGCGCAGGTTTTCGCGAGGCACTGAAACGCGGCGCCAGCGGCGTGCTGACAATGGACGGTGACGGCCAGCACGATCCCGCCGATATTCCGCGCATGCTCGACGCCGTGCATCGGTTTCCCGATGCGATGATCGTGGGCGCCCGCATGCTGGAGCGCGACCGCCAACCCGGCGCGCGCCGCTACGCCAACGATTTCGCGGACTGGGGCATCAGTTGGGGCTGTGGCCGCCCGATTGCCGACACCCAGAGCGGGCAGCGCTGGTATCCGCGTGCGGCGGTCGAACTGGCCGAGCTGCACGCGCAGGATTTCGTGTTCGAAGCGGCCATTCTTGTCGCGGCCTCGCGCAACCTCGACATGCCGGTGGTATCCATTCCCATTGCCTGTCGCTACGACAGCGGCGCGCGTCACAGCCATTTCCGTCCGCTGCGCGACGTGCTGCGCATCACCTGGTATACGCTCCGGCGCGTGCTGCATTACGGCCACATCGTGCAAAGCTACCGTGCTTCGCACGGATCACCGCCCTGCATTTACGATCCCGACGCACGGCTTGGCGCCTCGGCGCTCACGCCCGTCGATCACATCAATCCCCCGCCGTCGGCACAAGGGCGCACGCGCTGATGCGCGGTCGCCGTCCGCTCAAACCATGCCGCCGTTGACGCCGATGACTTGTCCGTTGACGTAACTTGCAGCGTCGGAACACACGAACGCCACCACCCCCGCAACTTCGGCGGGCGTGCCTACGCGACCGGCGGGGATCATCGTCTTCACCTGCTCCGGGGAAAACAACGCGTCGGTCAACCGGCCTCCGATGACGCCGGGCGCAACCACGTTCACGGTGACGTTTCGCGACGCCATTTCCCGCGCCAGCGATCTGGCGGCTCCGTGCAACGCCGATTTGGCCGCCGCATAGTTGACCTGTCCGCGATTGCCAAGCGTGGCCGCCACCGAGGACAGCGCCACGATGCGTCCGAAACGTGCCCGCGCCATCGGCAGCAGCAGCGGCTGCACGACGTGAAAGAATCCATTCAGCGACACGTCGATCACGCTTCGCCATTGCCCCTCGGTCATCCCGGCCAACGGCGCATCGTCGTGGATACCCGCGTTGTGCACCAGCGCGTGGACCGGTCCGTCCAGCAACAAACCCTCGATCGCGGCATGCGTCGCGCCCGCATCGCCCAGATCGAACGCCGCGACCTCGGCCTTGCCGCCTGACTTGCGAATTTCACCGGCCACCGTTTCGGCGCGCCCGCGATGCGCGTGCGCGTGCACGATCACCTGCCAGCCGTCACGCGCCAACGCCACGCAGATCGCCGCACCGATGTCGCCGCTGCCGCCCGTGACCAACGCCCGCTTTGCGTCCGCCATGTTTTTCCTCGCTCATTCCGCGGCCGTGTCGAACCCGGCCAGCATCTCGTCAATACGTTGTGTCAATGGCCCTTCAACATCACGGCTGCACGCCCCGTCGCGAGAACGTCGCCCCGATGCTCGACCCGAAAGGCATATTGCAGGCTGCCAGCCATCGCAAGCAAGCATTCGACGTACACCTGCAACTTGCCCGGCAGATCGTCGATGCGTTCGACCTGCAATGCGACCTCGCGCAACGCGGCCAGATAGCCCGGTTGCATCCTGCCGCCGGGTTCGTGCGCGCGCAGCGCGCCATGCACCGCCATCGCCTGCGCGGCGTATTCGCACAGATTCACCGCGTGCAACACGCCATCTGCCCGCAACGGATTGTCTGCGCGGCGGTGCGATGCGCTGCGCGCGTGCAGGCGGCTCGCGTCCCAGTCCACCACTTCGTCCAGCAGACACATCGACCCCGCATGCGGGATCAGGTGCTCCCAGTCGACCTTAGGCAGCATCCTGACCCTCACCCGGCCCTTCGGGAGCGCTGCGCGCGCCTCTTCCGGAGGGAGATGGGAGAACCTGATGCGGCGCCATCAACACCGAAAGCGTGAAATGGAAGGCGACGCCCAGCGCCACCGTCAGTCCGATCGCGCGCAACACCGGCACGCTCGACAACGCCAGCACGCCGAATACCAGCAGCGCGGATGCCACGCACACCAGCGTCGCGTGCAGGGTACGCAAATCCTCGCGCACATCGCCGGTGCGACGTTCGAAGAACAGGGCGTAGTGCAAGCCGAGCCCCGCCGCCAGCGTCAGCGATACGAGGTGAAACAGCGACAGCGGAATCCCGGCTGCCCGCAACACCACCAGCACCCACAACGTCGCCAACGCCATCGGCCCCAGCACGTGCGCGGCACGCCGCGGACTGCGCAGGGCCAGCGTCACCGCGGCGCACAACAGCAGCGCCGCGATCCCGAGCGCAATCAGGATTCGGTGCCGGTACGCGACGACCAGCGATTCGGTGGACACTTTGAGATCCAGCAGATGCACGTCGCCGTGGGTGTCGCGCGACAGTTGCGCGAACGCCGCGGGATCGTTGACGCCGCTCAGGCTGCCCAGACCGACCCAGCCGGTGCCTTGTGGCACCAGCATCGCCTCGAGTCTTGCGCCCAGCGGCGCCTGCTCGAACTGTTCCGGGGTGAGCGGCGGCAGCTTGCGCGCGGCTTCCACGTCGGCGACGAACCGCGCGAACACGCCGGAGCGGAAGGGCAATCCTTGCATCGCCTGGTGCAATGCGGATTGCAATTGCGCGGCATCCGGCAGTTTCGCCTGACGCGCACGCTGGGTGGCGATACCAGGCAGGTACCGCGACGGCAATTCGAATTCGTCCAGCGCATGATCCGACACCAGCTTTCGCATCCGGGGTGCGATGCGTTCCGACAATCCGAGCACGCCCTGGGCGGTGGGCGCACGCAACACCAGCAGGTAGCGCACGTCCGGCGCGCCGAGCGCGGCACGCAGACGTGCATCGCGTTGCAGTTCGGATTTCGGAACCGGCGTCAACGCCGACAAGTCGGCTTGCCAGAACTTGCCCGGCGCCAACGCGACGATGCAGACACCGACGACAGCTGCCAGCCATGGCAGCCAACGTGGCCGCGGCAGGCGCGCCAGAAAATGCCACGCCGCGCCGAGCCCCGGGGTCGCGGCCATGTCGCGCCGTGCCGTGGGCACGACCAATGGCAACAACCAGCGCGTGCACAGCCCGGCCACGATCAGGCCGGCGATGGTGAATACCGCGAGTTGCTGCAGGCCCGCTACTCCCGAGGCGAAGAACGCCAGATAGGCAATGCACACCGACACGATTGCGGTCGCCAGCAACGGCCACAGCTCGCGCACGCAAAGCGACGTCGCCACGCCGATGCGGCGATGACTGAACACCCGCAGCGGATATTCCTGCGCCACCCCCAGCAGCGTGAACCCGAACGCAACGGTAATGCCGTGCGCATGGCCGAAAATCAGTGCCAGCAGCGCAAATCCGATGACCGCACCCGACAGCAACGGCAATGCCGTCACCAGTACCGGCACCGCACTGCGGTACGCCAGCAACAACATCAATACAAAGCCGACGGTGGTGATCGCGCCGAAGCGCTCGGCCTCACCGCGGGTGCGGCGGCTGGCCTGGACGCCGAACCAGCCGGGCCCGCTGATGACCAGCTTGGCCTGCGCGGCGCCCGGCAATGCGGCGAAATGTTTTTGCAGGGATGCAATGACCGCAGCCTGCGCGCCCGGATCGAACCCTGCAGCACGGGTTTCCGCGACCAGCAAGGCTTCTCCGCCTGGGTTGCACACCTCGCCACTGTTCGTCGCGAGACCGTCGAGGCGCCGCCCTGTTGCGTCGGACGGACCGAAGGACGACGCAGGCGTACTTGACGGTACGTCGAGTCGGCCTGAAGCAGCACGGCGCGACAGGGCGGATGGATCGGCGTTCGCAGCAGAAGAGTGGCGAGGTGTGCAACCCCTGGAAAACCACACACCATCCACCAGCTTCGGCGGGCGCGGCGGCGCCCAGCGCTGCACGAGCTTCAGCGTCTCCAGGGTGGGGTCGCGCCGAAGCCAGGGTTCCAGCATCGAGGCGGCGGGCGAACTCAAATCCTCCACGCGTTGCTGCAGTTGCGCGTGCAGGTATGCAGCATCGAAGCGGTGCGTATCGAGCGTGGGCGAAAGCAGATAGCGGTAAGGCAGCAGATCCGATGCGACCTGCGCGAGGTCGCGGCCACCATCGGTGACGCGCAGGAAAGCGGGGTCTTGCGCCAGCGCTGCGTCCAGCCCACGCGAGAGCTCGGCGAGCCGTTCCTGCGGCGCGCCGGAGATCGCCAGCAGCAGCAGGCGTGAACCGGGGCCTTTCCCGATTTCCTCCAGCAGCAATTTCTGATCGGCGCTGCGTGGCGGCGGCACGAAGTCGCGCAGGTCGGAACTGATCTTGAGGTGCAACGCGACGCCCCATCCGATCGCGACGATCACGATCAGCCAGGCCAACCAGATCGCGATCCGCGCGGACGGCCGCATCATTGTCCGCGGCAACGCGCCACCAGCACCGGTTCCTGCGGCGTAGCGCTGTGCAGTCCCTGCTCCGCCATCGCGCCGACCAGCATGATGCTGCTGTCGCCATTGGCGTCCTGCACGACAAGGCAGCGCGCCTCATGGCCACGGCCGTCGACCGCGATGGAAACGAGTTTTTGCTTGAGCTGTCCGGTTCGCGGCACCAGGGTCATTGTCCAGTTCGTGTCGTCGCCTTGTGCCGAAAGCATGAACTCCTTTCGCAATGCCGCGGCATCGCCGCCCAGCATCGCGCGGAATCCGGCCAGCACCGCACCCGCCTGTGGCGCACGCGCCAGAGACACCCGATGGACCTTGCCGTTGCCGCGCTGCACCGACAGCTCGCCGTCGCCGATCTTCGCGGTTTCCCTGAACGGTTTGTCGATGTCGCGCTGCATGCGGTCACCGCCAAACCAATGCAAGGTGCCCGAGACCACGAGCGGTCGATCCAGCACGCCGCGGTAACTCACCTGCACGAACGGGGTCGACGCCGGCGGCGTCCTGGCCATGCCCGCAAGCAGCGCATCGACGAATCCGGGCGCCGCCGCGAACGCCGTGGTTGCCATCGCCACGCCGAGCACCAGCGCAGCCAGGGCATCACGAAGCGCGCGCACGCTGGAACTCATCACGGATCGCCGGTTGCGCATCGACCACTTGTTGCGGCTGCCAGAAATCATGGAAGTTGAACCAGTTGAAAGGCGCGTTGCGCAGATGGGATTCCAGACGTCCGGCATAACGGCGAATGTACGCGTCCAGCGCGTGATTGCGCTCGACACGCGGCAGATCCACCTGCTCGGCCAGCGTTTCGAATACCAGATCGTAGCGGTTGCCGCCACGGTACAGGCCGAGACACAGCACGACCGGCACTTTCAGCAACGAAGCAATCAGCCATGGCGCAGCCGGAAATGGCGCGTCGGCGCCGAGGAACAGCGCGTCGCGCATCAACTCGTGCGGGCGACCGCGATCGCCCAGCAACGTGATCATCGCACCTTCGCGCGCCGCGTCGGATAGCGCCAGCGCGATATCCATGCCGCCGCAAGCGGTGTCGATCACGCTGGACGCAAGTTCCGGGGCCAGCGATTCCAGCAGACCGGTAAGCGCGGGCGTCTTGCTCTTGTCCATCACCAGTTTCAGCTTGTGTTCCGATTTGTCCGCGGCCAGCACACGCAATATCTCGAAACTGCCGACGTGCGCACCCAGCAGCAGCACGCCTTTCCCCCGATCGAGGTGACGACACAGCTCGTCCGCGCCCTGCACATCGACGCGAAAGCCGCCGGTACCGCGCGCCAGCAGGAACAAGCGATCAAGCGTGACCGCTGCGAACGCGTGGATCAGGCGCATCACCTGCCACGGACTGCCGGATTTGCCGGTCAGGTGCAGGAAGTAGTCGCGCGATGCACGGCGCTCCGGGCCGCGCCGGAAATAGAAGTACAACGTGATCGGATACAACAGCAGGCGCGCGCAGCTGCGCCCGAAATGCAGGCCGATGGCACGAATCAGCCAGATCGCGAACCAGCCACCGGCCTCGGGACGATCGAGCCAGCGCCCGCTCGCCGATTTGCTTTCTGGTGCCAAGGTTGGCCCCGGACGGTTCATCGAGACGACCCGGCAGGCATCATGTCCATTCCCGCGCCGTCTCGAGCTTGCCGCGCGCCAGCATGCCGCCATCGGCAAGCGCCACCGTGAAATGCGTGCACCCATCGTGCGCGCGCAACTCGATCACGGCGTCTTCGCCCGGCAGCAACGGCCGCACGAATTTCACGTCGAGCTTCTGCATCCCGACACGCCGCCACGTCTGCAACGCCCTCGCCACGCGTTCCAGCAACACCACGCCCGGGACCACTGGATTGTCGGGAAAATGGCCGGCCAACGCCGGGTGTCCCGGGTCGATCCGGAACGCGGTGCGAAAGCTGTCGTCCTGATCGTTCACGGCCCAGCGTCTTCGTCATGTACCAGGGCTGGCCAGCACCGCACCAACTGCGTCACGAACTGGCGCGCGGACAGGTGCGAAATGTGGCGCAGGTGCCAGCGCCTAAACAGGTACTCGCCCGCGAATCCGGCCAGCAACACGATCCAGCAGCCGGCCTCCGGGTACCACGCCAGAAACGAACCCGGCAGTGCGACCGTGCTGGTTGCGCCAAACGTGGCCAGCCAGCCGCCCGGCACGGCAAACACGGCGATCAACAGCGACAGCAACGCCAATGTACCGAGTAGCCAGGCCCAGAACACGGTGACGCCGCGCGTGTAGGCGCGTACGCCCGCCTCCGCCAGGCGCGCCTCGCCTTCGATCACGCGCACGCAACGCGTAACCAATGGTTCTTGTCCGCGCTTCAGGGTACGCGCGAACAACCAGGCCGTTGCGGCCATGAACACCACCGGCAGCGCCATCAACGCAAGTTCCGGGTGCCCTGCCGTCGCCGGCGCCAGCAGCAATACCGCCAGCGCCACCCACAGCACCAGTGCCGCGAAGCTGCGTCGCCGCCACACCGACGGCAACCAGACCAGCAACAGCAGCACCGCTGCCGCCAAGCTCAAGGCATGCCGATGCAACAGTCCGCCCGCCAGGGCAAGCACTCCACAAGCCAGCAACGCCACCGGCATCCAGGGCACATGCGATGCAACGGCGGCGCGACGGCTGGAGACAGGCATGGACACGGGAGTGGCTGCAACGGGACGTGGCGACGGAGTCTATATGATAGGAGCTTGGCCGAACGGACCTGAACCAGGAGCCTGTCAACGCTATGCCACGTGGCCGCGTCCCCGGATTCGATTGCGACGTGCTGGTCGCAGGGGGCGGTCCGGGCGGTTCGACCGTCGCCACCTTGCTGGCACGGCGCGGATGGCGCGTCACGATGCTGGAAAAAAGCCGGCATCCGCGCTTCCACATCGGCGAATCGCTGTTGCCCGCCAACATTCCGATTTTCGAGGAAATCGGCGCGCTGGAAAAACTGCGCGCACTGGGTCGCCTGAAGCTCGGCGCGGATTTCCCGCGTGACGACGGCAGCTATTACACATTCCGTTTCGGCCGCGCGCTGGGCGGTACCCCGCCCTGGTCGTTTCACGTCGTGCGCGAAGAGATGGACCAGATGCTGTTCGAACATGCCCGCGAGAGTGGCGTGGACGCGCGCGAACGGGTCAAGGTCGAACGCGTGGAATTCGAAGCCAGCGGCATCACGGCGTGCATCGATGTCGACGGTGCCCGATCCACGCTGCGCGCCCGCTATCTGGTGGACGCTTCCGGCCGCAATACGTTGCTTGGCAAGCAGCTGAAGCTCATCCACCGCAACCGCAAACACCAGAGCGCGGCGATGTTCGCCCGTTACCGGGATGTCGCCTGCAATCCCGACGATCCGGACGGCAACATCATCAGCATCAACCGCTTCACGTACGGCTGGACGTGGTTCATTCCCCTGCCTGACGGCAGCACCAGCATCGGCTGCGTTTGCAAGCCCGGCTATCTCGGAAACCGTCAGGGTGCGAACAACGAGGACTTCATGGCAAGCACGCTCGCGATCGTGCCGGGCGCGGCGCGCCGCCTGGCCAACGCCGAGCGTGTCTCGCCGGTACGCTTCACCGGCAACTATTCCTACGAGTGCAAGCGCATGGCCGGGCCGCGCTGGATCCTGGTCGGCGACGCCTGGGCGTTCCTCGACCCGGTGTTTTCATCGGGCGTGTTCCTGTCGATGTATTCGGCCCGGCAGGCCAGCGAAGTGGTGGACGCAAGCCTGCGCGATCCCGCGCGCGAATCGAACCTGCAACGACGCTACGCGAAGCGCTTGAAGCGTGGCTATTCGCGATTTGCGTGGTTCGTGTACCGCTTCAACTCGCCTGTGATGAAGGCGCTGTTCGCCCATCCGCAGAACAGGATGCAGGTGGAACAGGGGGTCATCTCGATGCTGGCCGGCGACGTGTTCGACAACCGCCTGGTGCTGTCGCGGCTGCGCCTGTTCAAGGCCATCTACGCGTTCACGTCACTGATGCGCGTGCGCGGCTGGGCGTCCGAGTTGCTCGATCGCCGCCGCCAGAACCGGATTCTGGTAGCGGCCGACGCCGGCACGGGAACGGAATGATTCCGGCGTGAAAGGTCCGTCTGAAGTCCGCATGGCGACGCCATCTGGCGAACTCGCGGCGCTGCAATGGGGCGATGCCGACGCCCCGCCACTGCTGGCGCTGCACGGCTGGCTCGACAACGCCGCAAGCTTTGCGCGGATCGGTCCGCTGCTGGCCACGCGGCGACGCGTGATCGCGCTGGATCTGCCCGGTCATGGGCATTCCGCACACCTGCCGGAACGCACGCGCCGCTACCACGTCGTCGATCAAGTGGACTGCGTACTGGACGCAGCCGATGCGCTGAAACTCGAGCGATTCGACCTGCTCGGGCATTCGCTGGGCGCCGGCATTGCATCGCTGGTTGCTTCCGCCGCACCTGCGCGCATCGGCAAACTGGCGCTGATCGAAGGGCTGGGTCCGCTTGCCGACGACGGTTCCGCGAGTTTGTCCCGCTGGCGCGACGCGCATGCACAGGCCGGCCTTGCACGGCGCTCACCACGCGAATTCCCGTCCATCGACGACGCCGTTGCCGCACGCGTGGCGGCCGGCGGTCTCGACGCCGACGAAGCCCATCCCATCGTCGCACGGAACCTGCGTGCAACCGACGGCGCATTCGTGTGGCGCAGTGACGCACGCCTGCGCTTGCCTACGCCGTTGCGCATCGAGGAAATGCAATTGCGCCGGCTGCTTGCCGGTATCCAGGCACCGACCCTGCTGTGTCTTGCCGAACCCGCCACGCCCTACCTGCCACCGGCGTTGATGGATGCCCGCGCAGCCTGCATGGCCGACATCCGGGTCGAACACATCGCCGGGCCGCACCACCTGCACATCCGGCATCCACACCAGCTGGCTACGCGCATCCTGGATTTTCCGTGATGCCGAAGACTTCGAATTTGCGGTCACGAATGTTCCGCCGCGCAGTCTGTTGCGACCCGCGCGACCACGGATCGAAGGGGCAGTTTCGCAGCAGGGTTCCTGCCTGCATCGTTCCTTACATCTGGACCACGGTGATGTCGCCACCGCCACTGCGCAGCCTTGCCTTGCCAGCGGCGTTGCCGATGTCGCAGGAAAAATGATCGGAACTGCTGCTGACGTTGCGCAGACCCGGCAAGTGCACGCTGATTCCGCCGCCACTGGACGCGGCATCCAGGTGCATGGACAAATGCGTGGCCCGCAACACGATGCCGCCACCGCCGCTTTCCGCATCCAGTGAGGCAAGCGCCGCCAGATCGCCGGTCACGTGCAAGTCCCCGCCTCCGGTTCCAGCCTGCAGCGAGGTCAACGCGGTCAGATTGCCGGACAATGTCAGCTCGCCGCCGCCGGTGTCCGCATCCACGGACCGGAGCGCCGAGAGATTGCCGGAGACCGTCAAGTCTCCACCGCCGGTGCCCGCGCTCAATGTTTGCAGTGCCGAGAGATCACCGGACAGACGCGCATCCCCGCCGCCGGAGTGCACCGACAACTTTCCGGACAGACCTTCCAGCCGCGCATCGCCGCCACCGGTCGAAACGCTGAGGTCGCCTCTCAGGTTGGTACCCGTGACGTCTCCGCCACCGGAACCCAGCGAAAGCTTGTCGGATACGTTTTCGAGCTTCGCATCGCCGCCGCCGGTGTGCACCTTCGCATCCGAAGAAGCCACGTCGCCCAGATAAACGTCACCGCCACCGCTTCCGACATCGAGCGATCCTTTCAGGTCTTGTGCATGGATATCGCCGCCCTTGGTGACCAGACCCAGATTGTCGGCAAGACCATCGGCGTCCAGCAGTCCTGCCGCATTGCTGAAACTGGCGGATAGCCGTGCGGGGACACGCACATCGACGTCCACGTACAGCGGCGCGCCGGCACCGCCGCCGGTGGACCGATTCACGCGCACACCCCTGCCCTGGTACCGGAAGCTGCTGCTCGACCTGCCGTGGAAGCAGATCAGGTGGCCCAGAAAGCACACTTCATCCGAGCCATTCGACTTGGCGTCTGCCGGCACGTACAGGAACGTGTCGTAACGGTCCACGGGATAGTCCACGTGCACCTTGACTTGTCCGCCTGTGGTGGACACGTCCAGCTTCACGCTCTGCAGCAGGGCCTGCGCGTGATCGCCGCCCGCCACCACCGTGGCGGTCACCTGCAGCGGGCCATTGCCCTGGGTCACATGCATGTGCCCCACCAGGTTTTCCACCGTGACGCTGTCGCCGGATGGCACGTTGATGCTCTTTTGCAACGTGCGGGTGACAGCCGCGCCGGCCGTTGCAGTCAAACTCACGAATGCTGCGCCCAGCGCCAGAGACGCGGCCAGCCCTGCAATTTGCCTGTTCATGTTTTCGTCTCCACCAGCCGTTAAACATCGAGGTCAAGCTTGCGCGCCGCCATCCCGGATTGCCATCCGCCGATAGTCACAGTGACTTTCGGCGGGATACGGGCACCTCCGGACAGTGATTGACGACAGACGTGGTCAAAGAGTAGCATGTGACTACTTGAGTGGTCAAAGGTACTCCGCGATGTCCGAAGCTTCGATTGGCGATCAGGAACTGGCACTGCTGCAATACCTTGACGGGTGCGGCGATGCCTCCGTGGGGGAAGTGGCCGCGGGCTTCGGCGAGCCGCGCGGCCTGGCCCGCACCACGGTGTTGACCATGATGGAGCGCCTGCGCCTCAAGGGCCACCTGGGGCGCCGCAAGCGCCAGGGCGTCTATCGCTATCGCGCCGTCACCGCCCCGCGTGAAGCCATGCGGCGCGCGGTGGGCCGGTTTGTCGAAAACACCCTGAGCGGCTCGGTGTCGCCGTTTGTCGCATGGATGTCCGCACGCGGCAAGGTCAGCGACGACGAGTTGGCAGAGCTCGAGGCACTGGTGGCGCGGTTTCAGGACAAGCGCAAGGAGCGGTGACATGGCAACCCTCGATTGGCTGGCTTCGATGCTGTTGACACGCCTGGCCTGGACATCGGCTCAGGCGCTGCTGCTGATTTGCGCAGTGGCGCTTATCGTGCGCCTGTGGCCACGGCTTCCCGCCGCCGCACGCTGCGCGCTGTGGTGGCTGGTCGGTCTGCAATTGCTGCTGGGATTGTGCTGGCACGCTCCGATCGCGCTGCCGCTGCCGCTGCCAGGTCCTGCCGCCGCCGTGCAGGCACCGGCTGCCATGGCCGTCCAGGCCGACGCCGCGAAGGTTTCAACCATCGCAGCCATGTCGCATGCGCGTGTGATGACTGCGCATCCGGCACACGTTGCAAGCACGGCCACAAATCCCTTGACCCGCCACTGGCGCATCGGGCTGGCCGCGCTGTGGCTGCTGGGCGTGTTGGTGCAGATACCGCTGCTGTGGCTGCAACACCGTCGTACCTGGTGGCTCAGGCGCACCGCCACGGCCCCGACATCGGACCTGCAGGCGCTCTGCGATGAAGCGGCACGAAGGATGGAATTGCACCGCGCACCGAAACTTCTCGTCTCGGCGCACATCGAATCACCGCTGGTTGTCGGCGTGTGGCGACCGACCGTGTTGTGGCCTGCTGCACTCGTGCTTGCGCGCAACGAAGCTTTGCTGGTGCTTGCCCACGAGCTGGCACACGTGCGCCGCGCCGATGCCATGTCGAGCTGGATCCCCGTGCTCTCGCAGCGACTGTTCTTTTTCCATCCATGGGTGTATCTCGCAGCGCGCAGGTACGCGGTACAGCGGGAGGCGGCCTGCGACGCCATGGCCGTACGCGGGCGCAGTACCGACCTGCACGCCTAC
The DNA here is from genome assembly GCA_036279455.1 of Rhodanobacteraceae bacterium. GTDB lineage: Bacteria > Pseudomonadota > Gammaproteobacteria > Xanthomonadales > Rhodanobacteraceae > 66-474. The sequence goes on from DASUJD010000088.1 coordinate 15,571, forward strand.
GCCGGATTGCTGCTTCGACTGGGCGTCGGACATCCACGGCAATTCGGACTTGCCGGCGCTTCGCCGACCTTCCGCAATCTCAGGCAGCGGTTGCATATCCTGCAACAAGGCGCCGCCGCGCCGAGCCTGCGCATGTGGCTGCTGGTGGGGTGCGTGGCATTGATCGGAGCCATGCCGTACAGGGTGGTGGCGGCCCGCAGCACTGCCGCTACCCCGCCGGCGATCGCCTCGTCGAGTGCAAAGTCAGCGGCACAGTCGACCCGCACCGCGTCATATGTGTATTTCGAGGCGCCGCCGATGCCAGCGATGCCGCCCATGCCACCGATGCCGCCCATGCCTTCGATGCCACCGATGCCGCCCATGCCTTCGATGCCGCCCATGCCGCCCATGCCTCCAAGCATCAGCGGCAACCATGTTGACATCGATATCGATTCGCACGCCACGCATGGGATGGCGTTGTTCGACGGCGGCACGGTCACGATCTACGGTACCGACGCCGACCAGGCCGCGGCGAAACGTTTGCACGAAGGCGGCCGGCGCTTGCTGTATTTCCGTCAGGACAACAAGGCCTGGGTCTCATACGACCCGGCCACGATCCAGCGCGCTGAAAAAATCCACGCGCCAACCACGACCCTCGCGGCGCAACAGGGTCAGCTCGCCGGCAAACAAGGACAGCTCGCCGGCGAACAGGCCGGCCTCGCTGCGCGCGAGGCGAACCTGGCGCAGTTGCAGGCACAACTTGCTTCCAGACAGGCGCAACTCGATGCACTGAAAGTCGCAAGCCAGTCACCGCAGGCCGATGCGCAACAGCGGGCCCTGCAAGCCGAGCAAACGAGCCTGACACAAAGGCAGCAGAGCCTCGAAACCACAGTCAAGCACAAGAAGCAGGCACTCGCGGACCAGCAGCGCGCGCTCGCGGCGCAACAGCAGGAACTCGCGCAGCGCCAACAACAGGCCTCGCGGCAAGCTGCGCAGCAGATGGATGCGCTGATCAGGCAGGCGATCGCCAAGGGCACGGCCCAACGCGTCGATTAAGCTCCGCAAGCACGCGCCGCATTCCCGAGGACCTGCGCTTGCTCGAATATTATTTCAGGCTCGCGTTGCGCAGCTTCAGGCGTTCACCCGTCCTTGCCACACTGATGGTGCTGACGATCAGCCTCGGGATCGGCGCCAGCATGACCATGCTGACGGTGTTGCACGTGATGACCGCCGATCCGTTGCCGGGCCGCAGCGCGCACCTGTTCCGGCCTTACCTCAACGCGAATCCGCTGGAGGACAAGTCCGGCGGTTCCGCCTCCAATCCGAACCGGCCTTTTACCTGGCCCGATGCCCAGGCACTGCTGCACGCACACAGGGCGGTGCGGCAGGCGGCGATGGCGCGTGGCAGCCTGACAGCCTATTCCGACCGATCCGGCGTGCACCCGAAATCCGTGAATGGCAGCTTCACCACGCGCGATTTCTTCGCGATGCTCGGGGTTCCGTTCGTCGCGGGCTGGACGCCACGCGCAGGGACATCCTGCGTTACTTCCAGACCGAGAACTTCCTGATCGTGACCTTCGGTGTGGTGCTGGGCGTGATCCTTGCCGTCGGGCTCAACCTGGTGCTGATCGCGCACTATCAACTGCCACGGTTTCCGTTGTGGTATCTCGCGGCCGGTGCGACGGTGTTGTGGATGCTGGGCCAGCTCGCCGTGTTGACGCCGGCACTGCGTGCATCCAACGTGCCGCCGGTGGAAGCGACGCGCAGCGTGTAGCCGGTGCGCCGGGCCGTGTCGATGCTCCGGCCCGCGGCCGAGGGCTGTCCGGTCCCAAGCCGCGAATTCTGAAATACACTTCACGCCTGTCCCGGCACGAGGATGACGACCATGAAACCCGCACTGACGGCAGGGCTCGCCTTCGCCGCGCTCGCGTCGAGCTGCCCCGCCGCCACGCCCGGAAGGGATTTGCGCGCGAAGATCGACCAATACATGCACGCGGCCATGAAGGCGCAACACTTCATGGGCTCCATCCTCGTCGCGCGCGACGGCCGCGTCATCGTCGCGAAGGGCTACGGAATGGCCAACGCGGAGCGCAAGATACCCAACACACCCGATACCGAGTTCCGGATCGGCTCGAACACCAAGCAATTCACGTCCATGGCGATCATGATGCTGCAGGCGCAGGGCAAGCTGGACGTGCACGATCCGGTCTGCAAGTACGTTCCGGACTGCCCGAAGGATTGGCGGCCGATCACGATCCACGACCTGCTCACCCATACCTCCGGCATTCCCAATTTCACCGACTTCCCGAGCTACATGAAGGTGCGGGACAAGACCCTGACCCCGACGCAACTGCTGGCGTTGTTCAAGGACAAGCCTCTGGATTTCAAGCCGGGCGCGAAGTTCAAGTACAGCAACTCCGGATACGAAGTGCTCGGCTACATCATCGAGAAGGTCTCGGGCGAATCCTATGCACGATTCCTGCAGCAGCACATTTTCAAGCCGCTCGGCATGACGAACAGCGGTTACGACATCAACCACCCGACCGCCGAAAACCACGCCAGGGGCTACACTGGATACATGGCGGGCCGGTACACGCCGGCTCCGTTCGTCGACATGAGTGTCCCGTTCAGTGCCGGCTCGCTGTATTCGACCGTCCGCGACCTGTACACCTGGGATCGCGCGCTCGCGGCGGTCAAGCTGCTTCCCGAGGCGCTGCACAGGCAGATGCTTGCGCCGCAGGTGCCCGTGGGCGACTCCGGCAAGGCCTCCTACGGCTACGGCTGGTTCGTTTCGACCGCGTTCGGCCATCGGGAATATTCGCACGAAGGCGGCATCGCGGGTTTCACGAGCGTCAACAGTTGGTTCCCTGACCAGCACGCCTGTGTCATCGTGCTCGACAACGTTTCCTCACCCGAGGTTTCCAGCATCGCAAGAAGCCTTGCGGCGATCCTGTTCGGCAAGCCGTACACCATTCCCAAAGCGCCGAAGGCGATCCATTTGCCGGCAAGCGATCTCAATAAGTTCGTCGGCACTTACCAGCTCAATCCCGGGTTCTTCCTCACGATCACGCTCAAGGGAGATCAACTGATCACGCAGGCAACGGGACAGCCGTCCTTCCCGATCTTTCCGGAGTCGAAGACGGAGTTTTTCGCCAAGGCCTTTCCGGCCAGCATGACCTTCCAGATCGACGACCAGGGCAAGGTCACCGGATTCGTCCTGCACCAGGCCGGCGACCACCCCGCGAAAAAGATCAAATAACAAAAATGGCAATGACTCCGCTTGCGCTGAACACAGCCCAAGCAGTCGCGGGAGGCGGCTCGAGCTCGCACAAGCCGGGACCGATCGTGCGTGCGGGGCGGATCATTCCGATCGACCTGGGCGACCACGACACCGTGTACTGATCGCCGGTACCCCCGAGAGGCACTACCTGTCGCGTTCACCGCGAAGGGGTGACTTTAGGCACTCCCTGCCCTGCACCGCGAAAGCTAGGGTCATCTGTTTTAGCCTCGGAGGGAGACCGTGATGAGAACTTGCCTGGTTCTTGCAGCTTGCGTTGCACTGGCAGCCGCCGGCACAGCCGCCGCCGCGACCCAACCCTCCGGCCCATTCGCCAACCTGAAATTCCGCAATCTCGGGCCGGCCGTGTCGGGCGGTCGCGTCAGTACCGTCACGGGCATTCCGGGCAAGCCGAACATCTATTACGTCGGTACCGCCGGCGGCGGCTTGTGGAAAACCACCGACAACGGCATCAAATGGGATGAATTGCTCAAGCACGCCGACAGCGCATCGATCGGCGCGGTCGCACTGGCGCCGTCGAATCCGAAGGACGTCTGGGTGGGCACCGGCGAGGCCAACGCGCGCAACGACGTGCTGCTGGGACACGGCGTGTATTTTTCGCCGGACGCCGGCAAGACCTGGGCTTTCAAGGGACTGAAGGATGCCGGCCTGATTTCCAACATCGTGATCAATCCGACCGACCCGGACACCGTGTACGTCGCCGTAATGGGCGATCCGTGGAAACCGACCACGACCCGCGGCGTGTTCATGACCACCGATGCCGGCAAACACTGGAAGAAAGTGCTGTACGTCAACGACACCACCGGCGCCAGCGACATCGAGATGGATCCGTCCAATCCGAAGGTGTTGTATGCCGGGATGTGGACCGAACAGCGCAAACCCTGGACGCAGGTCAACGGCAGCACGGCAGGCGGCATCTGGCGTTCGCAGGATGGCGGCCGCACCTGGCACAAGCTGGGCGGCGGATTGCCGACGGACGTTGCCACCGATCGCGTGTGGATCGCGGCCGCACCGTCCAAGCCGAACATCGTGTACGCGACGATGGCGACCCGCAAGTGCATCCTGTGGGGCAGCACCGATTCCGGCGACAGCTGGCATTGCATCAGCAACAACCATGCGCTTTCGTCACGGATGTTCTATTTCAGTTCGATGAAGGTGGCGCCGGACGACCCGAAGACGATTTATTTCAGTTCCTTCACCCTGATGAAATCCACCGACGGCGGCAAGACCGCCAAGTCGACCGACCGCGGCGTGCACGTGGACCATCACGCGATCTGGATCGATCCCAAGGATCCGGACCGCATCATCCAGGGCAATGACGGCGGCGCGTATGTCAGCGTGAACGGCGGCAAGAGCTGGCGCGCGTTCGACAACCTGCCGATCGAGGAGTTTTACACCGTCGCGATCTCCAACACCGTGCCGTTCGGCGTGTGCGGCGGCATCCAGGACAACGGTGCGGCCTGTGGTCCATCGAACAGCCTTTCGTACTCGGGCATCTGGGGCGGCGACTGGTGGAACCCGGCCGGCGGCGACGGCACCTACGTGGTGCCCGCGCCTTCCGACCCGAGCATCGTGTACGGAGCATCCCAGACCGGCTACGCCTCGCGCGTCGACACCCGCAACTGGACCGCCACGGACATCCGGCCGGTCATGACCGGCATGTCGGACACGCCGATCTCGCAACTCAAGTACCGCTTCAACTGGGGCGCACCGATCGCGGTGTCGCCGACCGATCCCGACACCGTGTACATGGGCGCCAACGTGGTGTTCAAGTCCACCGACGGCGGCGCCAACTGGAATGCCATCTCGAAGGATCTCACCCGCAACATCAAGGCCCACCAACCGATCGCGGGGGGGCCGGTATTCCATGACATTTCCAGCGCCGAAAACACCGACACGCTGCTGTCGATCACGCTGGCGCCGACCGACCCCAATGTGATCTGGGTCGGCACCGACGATGGCCTGGTGTGGGTCACGAAGGACGGCGGCACGAACTGGACCAACGTTTCGGCGGGCCTGCCGCAGGCCGTGGAGTTCGGGCGCATCTACCAGGTCGGGGTATCGCCGTTCAACGCCGGCACTGCTTACATCGCGGTCGACGGCCACATGCTGGGCGACAATCATCCTTACGTGTTGAAGACCGGCGACTACGGCGCGCACTGGCAAAGCATCTCGAACGGATTGCCGGACGATTACTCCGCCCTCGTCGTTCGCGAGGACCCGAACCGGCGGGGCCTGCTCGCGCTCGGCAGCATGCGTGGCTTGTACCTGTCGTTCGACGACGGCGCGCACTGGCACGCCATGACCGCCAACCTGCCGACCATGGCGGTATTCGACCTCAAGTTCACCAAGTCGCCGCATGACCTGGCGCTGGCTACCCACGGCCGCGGCCTGTGGATCTTCGACAACCTCGAAGCGCTGGAACAGTGGCAGCCGAACATGGCCAACGATGCCTTCCATTTGTTTCCCGCCTCGCAAGGCACCGAATGGATCGGATTCGGCGGCCGCAACATGGGTCCCGCGCCCGGTGATTTCACCACGCCGAATCCATCAAGCGGGCCCGTGATCGCCTACTCGCTCGCGAAAGCCATCAGCGTGCCCAAGGGCTGCGCTGCGGAAAAGAAAAACAACAACAAATCGGCGAAGGCAACCGCCGGAGCGAAACCGGCGGGCGACAAGGCGCACGCGAACAAGAAGACCAGCAAGCACCAGCCACCGCCGTTCGAGAAATGCAATCCGGTCGCAATCACCATCACCGACAGCGCCGGCAAGCCGGTGGCGACGATCCGCGGCCCGGGCAAGGTCGGCATCAACCAGGTGTCGTGGAACATGCACTACGCCGGCATCGAGCGCCCGAAATTCATGCGTGGGTCGAGATCGCGTGGTGGCAATCAACCTCGCGGACCGCTGGCGCTGCCGGGTACGTATACGGCGCATGTCGAGGCCGACGGGCACGCCGCCACGCAGAACCTGCAGGTGCGCGCCGATCCACGCCTCAACACGCCGATGAGCGCGCAGCGCGCGACGTTCGAAAGCGCCATGAAGCTGCGCGCGGATGCCGCCGCAACGGTGGCGATGATGGATCGCACGCACGCGATGATTTCGGCACTGGACAAGCTGCAGTCCCCGAAGTCCGGCACCGCGGCGGGCGTGCACGCCGACGCGCAGGCGCTCAAGCAGCAGCTCGGTGATTTCGCGAAGAACCTGTACAACTCCGACGTGCAATACAAGGCACCCGAAGACGGCCTGCACTTCCTCACGCCTTATGGCCTGGGCCTGACGGGTTTGGCCCGGGACGTTGCCGGGATGGCGCCGAACCAGACGCCCAATGCACGCCAGCAGAAGTACATCGCGAAAATGGTGGCTGGCCTGCAACCCTTGCTCGACAAATTCAACGGGCCGTTGCGGCAAGCCGTGGAACAGTTCAACGCCAAGGCGAAACAGGCAGGCGTCGCGACCTTGTCGATCGGCGAGCCGATCAAGGTCGGCGATCCGAAGCTGCTCGCGAAGCCCTGAACGGGTCACCGCGCTCAATCATCACGCCATCCGCCCTGCCGGACCAAACCCATGCCGATCCTTGTCCGCTCGCTCGTCGCTGGATCACTCATCCTTGCCGCGGGTGTCGCGCAAGCCGCGGTACCACCGACGCTCTTGACCGGCCTGCACTGGCGTTCCGTCGGCCCCTACCGCGGCGGACGGACGGACGCGGTCGCGGGCGTGCCGGGCAAGGCCAATATCGGCTACATCGGTACCGTGGATGGCGGCGTGTTCAAGACCACCGATGCCGGCGTCACCTGGCAACCGCTGTTCCAGCATGAGCCGGTCGCCTCGATCGGCGCTTTGGCGGTTGCCGCATCCAGTCCACACGTCATCTATGCAGGGACCGGCGAAACCACGATCCGTTCCGACGCCACCTACGGCGACGGCATGTGGCGATCGGACGACGCCGGCAAGACCTGGCGGCACATCGGGCTCGACGACAGCCGTCACATCGGGCGCATCCTCGTCGCGCCGAACGATCCCGATCGGGTATTGGTGGCCGCGCTGGGCAACATCTGGAGCCCCAGCGCCGAGCGGGGCGTGTTCCTGAGTACCGACGGCGGTAAAAACTGGAAGAAGACGTTGTTCGTCGATGACAAGACCGGCGCGGTGGACCTCGCGCGCGATCCCGCGCATCCGCAAAGCGTGTACGCAGTGACCTGGAACGTCCATCGCACGCCATGGTTCCAGTACGCGCCTGTATCCGGCCCCGGCAGCGCGGTCTGGCACTCGAGCGACGGTGGCGAAACCTGGCAAAAGCTTGCCACGCAGGGTTTACCGCAAGACGCCGGCCGCATCGGCGTTGCGGTGGTCGACGGTTCGTCGGGTCCGCGCTTGTACGCACTCGTCACCGGCTCCAAACAGGGCGGCGTGTACCGCTCCGACAACGGCGCTGCGTGGCAACTCATGAGTGGCGATCGCCGCCTGTGGGGGCGCGGCTGGTACTTCGGACGCATCTCGGCGGATCCGGAAAATGCCGACGTGGTGTACGTGATGGACACCTCGATGTACCGCTCCAGCGACGGCGGAAAAACTTTCACCGCGATCAAGGGCTCGCCCGACGGCGATGACATGCAGCGCTTGTGGATCGACCCGAAGGATCCCGCGCACATGATCACCACCGCCGACCAGGGCGCGGCGGTCACCCTCGACAACGGCGTGCACTGGTCGAGCTGGTTCAACCAGCCCTCGGCGCAGATCTACCACATCAGCGTCGACAACCGCGTGCCGTACTGGGTCTACGGCACACAACAGGATTCCGGAGCACTCGCGTTGCCCTCGCGCGCGATCGGCGGCATCATCACCAACCACGACTGGTTCCCCACCGGCGGCGGCGGTGAGTCGGGTTACATCTTCCCGAAGCTGGGTGACCCATCCGTCCTGTACGGTTCCGGCTCCGGCGGCGGCATCACGCGCTACAACGTCACCACGCGCCTGTCCGAGAGCATTTCTCCCGAGCTGTTCGGCTCCTTCGGCGGCAAGCCCACCGCCAACAGCGCCTATTTCCCGTGGAACACCGCGTTCGCACGCTCGCCGTTCAACGCGGACACCTTGTACATGGCCGGTCAGCGGGTGCAGGAAACGACCGACGCCGGCGCGCACTGGCACAAGATCAGTCCGATCCTCACCCGCAAGGATCCGAACGCCGATTGCAAGGGCGAGCCCACGCGCGAGAATGCCGCGCAGTGCGGCTACTCGGTCGTGTACGCACTGGCGCCGTCGCCCGCCGCGAAAGGCACGTTGTGGGCCGGCACCGACGACGGTCGCGTGTGGCTGACCACCGACGGCGGCAAGCACTGGCACAACGTCACCCCGCCCGGCGTGCAGGACTGGAGCAGGGTCGACACGATCGACGCGAGCCGGCGCGACGCGGCCAGCGCGTGGCTGGCTGTCGATCGCCATGAAGTCGGCGACTTCAAACCGTACATCTATGTTACGCACGATGCCGGCAAACATTGGCGGCAGGCGGTCGATGGCATTCCCGCCGGCGACTACGTGCGCGTGGTGCGCGCCGATCCGAAACGCAAGGGTCTGGTGTACGCCGGCACCGAACGGGGCATGTTCGTTTCGTTCGATGACGGCCACCACTGGCAATCACTGCAGCAGAACCTGCCCACCGTTTCAGTGCACGATCTTGTCGTGCATGATGGTGATCTCGTCGCGGCCACCCACGGACGCGGCATCTGGATCCTCGATGACATCGAACCGTTGCGCGAGGCCAGCGGGACCATCGCCCAGAGCGCCGTGCACCTGTTCCAGCCGAAAGCCGCGTACCGCTTCCGTCTCGGCATCTATCCGGCCGAGGCGCGTCCGCCGGAAGTGCCGCACGCGGCCAATCCGCCACCCGGTGCGGTGATCGATTACTGGCTCGGGAACAAGCCAACTTCGCCTATCACGCTCGCGATCTACGCCAGCGGCGGCAAGCTGGTGCGCAAGTACGAGAGCGGCGTCACGCCGCCCGAAATGCCGCCTGCGAATTTCCCCGATTACTACACCTCGCCGCCCACCATCCTGCATGCGGACGCCGGTTTCCATCGCTTCGTGTGGGATCTGCGTTACACCCCGCCGGCCTGGCCGGCGAATCCCCGCTGGGCCAGTCCCGCCGTGCTCGATCGCACGCCGCGTGGCCCACTTGCGCCGCTGGTGCTGCCGGGTACCTACAAGGTCGTCCTGACCGTGGATGGCAAGGCGTATTCGCATTCACTCACCGTGCGTGCCGATCCGAACGTGCACTCGGCGCCGGGCGCGCTCACGAAGAACGTGCACTTCGCGCTGGGCGTGGAACAAACCATCGACCGCAACGCCCGCGCACTCGCGGCCGCGCAAAAGGCCACCAAGGCCGCCGCCCGGAAAGGCGACGCGCAACGCGCGAGCAGGATCGATGCGACCGTGAAGCAGCTCGGATTCCGGCGCATCAACATGCAGCTGCTGGGCCTGATGCGCCGCGTCTCATCCAACGACAATGCCCCGTCGCCCGATGTCGTCGCCGCAGCCAACCAACTGCGCGGCCAGGCACAACACGCACAGGCTGCGTTGGCAGTGCTGCACGTATCCGGCTTGTAGGGAGTAACGCGCCTTGCGCAACACGTTGCAGCGGTTGCAACGACGTCATCATTGCTCCCGACTGAAGTCATCGGCGTTGCCTGGGCGGCGCAAATGTTTGTTTGTTGACCTCGTGCAAGGCAGAACTCATGCCCATGACCCGCCGTCGTTTTCTTGCTACTACAGCAGGAGACTGTGCGTCATTGACGTATATACGCCAATGACGTAGTATACCGCCATGATCTTCATCGAGACCAGCATCTTCACCCGACAGGTGCTGGAACTGCTGACCGATGACGAACATGCCGATTTTCAATCGAAGCTCGCGGCAAACCCGCTCGCCGGTGACATGATCGAAAATACCGGCGGTTTGCGGAAGGTGCGTGTGGCTGCACAAGGGAGAGGCAAGCGGGGTGGTGCACACGTGATCTATTACTACTTGGGCAGCGCTGCGCAAATCCGTCTTTTGCCGATTTACGCCAAGGGCCGGAAAGACGATCTTTCGGCTGACGAGAAGCGCACCCTGCGTGGCTTGAATGAGAGGTGGTGACCATGGACAAAAAACTTTTTGCCGAACTGGTCGAGAGCATGACCGAGGCCGGCGAGATTGCACGCGGCGAACGCACACCTTCGCGCGAATTTCGCATTGACGAAACCGACGTGAGGCGTATCCGCAGGGCATCCGGCTTGTCGCAGGTCAAGTTCGCCAAGCTGATCCATGTAGAACTCGGCACGCTGCGCAACTGGGAGCAAGGACGCAGGACTCCGACCGGTCCAGCTCAAGTGCTGCTCCGCGCCATCGAAAAAGACCCACGCGCGGTCCTTCGTGCCATTGCCTGATCCCCGAACCATGCAAAGGCTGTCGATTCGGGGCGTTCGTCATGGTTTCACGGCAGCCAGACCGGCCTTGTGAAGTTGCGCATTCAGTCGCGCAAGATCATGAGACTTGAACTGCTGCCATTTGGCCAGCGTGGTGTCTGCGGTCTTCCCGGTCTTGTCGAAGCCGCTGATGACGGCCTGCTTCGGCGGGCTCATGCCGCCCTGCTGCAAGGCGAACGTCAGCGACCGCAAGCTTGACGACAGTCCGAGCAAGCTGTCGTAAGTCGGCGTGGCCGCGCCTTCGCCAGACGTATCGGGATCGGGCTCAGCCGCGTAGCCTTCGATATTCCGCGCCTTCCGGTCCGCGGCCTTGATCGAATCCGCAAGCTGGCCCGAAGCCTTGACACCCAATGTCGCAAGCTGTTTGCGGACTTGCCCCGCATCGCGTGCAGCGCCCTGCACCTTGGCCTGCAAGGCTTCGATGCGGCCTGACAGTTGCAGTTGCGCGCGCTTGTTCGCTGCGTCGTAGCGAACGGTTCCCGGTGTCGGTGCCGTCACCGGTGGATTCACCGTCAAGGGCTGGCTAAAGCGTTGCCCATCGACGGTCAACCGGACCGTGTATTGACCCGGGAATGCTTCATGGCCGGAGCCACCGAAGAACGCTGCCATGCCGGTTGCCGCCGGCGCTGCGGGTTTCACCGCGCGCAAATCCCAGGCAAACCGGTGCATGCCCGCGGCCGCGGACAGCGATGCAGGAGGCGTCCGCCACACCGCAGGGTAAGGCAACATTTTGGCGTTCGGCTTCCGGGATTTCGCGGCACTCGAGTAATGCCGGATGACGTTCCCGCTGGAATCGAGGATGTCGAGCGTGACCGGACCGCTGGCATCGGCTTTCAGGTAGTAGTCGATGATCGCGCCTTTCATGCGCGGCTCGCCGGACCACAGCTGGACCGGATCCATGTCCGGCGCCGCGGCAAGGCTGGTGCCGCGGCCGAACCCGCGTCCGCCCACAGTCAGCGCGGCGGGCTCGGGCTTGTACAGATGCGCGGACGAGCCGGCGATCGTTGCATTGACCTGACGCAGTGGATCGAGATCGTCCAGCACCCACAGTCCGCGCCCGAACGTGGCGATGGCGACCGAGTTGTCCTTGAACGCAAAATCGCGAATTTCCACCGTCGGCATGTTGAGCCTTAGCGACTGCCAGTGGTTGCCCTGATCGAACGACACATACACCCCGACCGACGTGCCGGCCCACAGCATCCCCTTGCGCTTCGGATCCTGCTTGGCCGCCTGCACATAGGCGTTGCGCGGCAGACCGTTGTCGACCTCCTGCCAGCTCTTGCCGCCATCGGTGGTGCGCAACATGTGCGGCATGTAGTCGTTCAGGCGATGCCGGTCGATCGCGGCGTAGGCGGTATTCGCATCGAAGTGCGAGGCAGCCAGCATGATGACCTTGCTCCACGCGCTCACCGATTTCGGCGTGACGTTGTTCCAATGCGCACCGTCGTCGCGCGTAACCCAGATCAAGCCATCGTCCGTGCCTGCCCAGAGGGTGTCGGCCTGCAAAGGCGAAGGCTCAATCGTGTAAATGAACCCCCAGCGTGAGCCCTTGGTTTGCTGGTCGAACGTCGTGTCGGCCGCCGTGGCGGGATCGAGGCTGGAAGGAATACCGGGATGCTTGCGGGTCAGGTCGGGGCTGATCTTCTTCCATGTCTCGCCGCCATCGGTGGTCTGCCACAGGAATTGGTTGGCGAAATAGAACGCGTGCTTGTTCGCCATCGAAAACGCGACCGGCGTGGTCCATCCGTGCCGGAAGGTGGTTTCCGGATAAGCCACCAGCGGCGAGATATTCTGGCTGGTGCCGGTGAGCATGTTGCACTTGCCGGGGCCGCCGCCGAAACTGATGCCGTACAGTTCCGCGACGCTCAATGGATCGGCCGCGACGTCATTGCTTTCGCCGCCGGTGCAGGTACGTTGCTTGTCCCTGTAGGTGATGCGTCCGCTCGACACATCGTTCGCGACGGAATGCCCGCCGGTGTCCTGCACCGCGCCGCCCACCCAGAACGGATACTGGTTGTCGGCGTAGACGTGGTAATACTGCGCCGTCGGCTGGTTGTTCCATGTACTCCAGATCTTGCCTCCGTCAACGCTGATCACGGTGCCCAGCATGTCGCTGCTCAGCGCCATCCGGTTCGGAGCCTCGGGATCGATCCACAGTTCGTGGTAATCGTTGCCGGACGGCGCACCCTTCCACGCAACGAAACTTTTCCCGCCGTCGGTCGAGCGGTACGTGCTGGTGTTCATCAGGTACAGGGTGTTTTCGTTTTTCGGATCGACCGTGACGCGACCGAAATACCATGCACGCCCCCAGATGCGCGCCTCGCTGTCCATCAACTTCCAGCTGGCGCCGGCGTCGTCGGAACGGTACAGCCCGCCCTTCTTCGCGTCGATGATCGCGTACACCCGATTCGGATCGGATGGCGCCACGGCAATGCCGATCTTGCCGACGCCCACGCTCGGCAAACCGCCGGTCAATTGCTTCCAGGTGCTGCCGCCATCGGTGGATTTGAAAATGCCGGCACCCGGACCATTCGATGGCGGATACACGCTCCATGGCGGCCGCCGGGTGGCCCAGAGCGTTGCGTAGACAGTCTGCGCATTGCCGGGATCGAACGCCAGATCCATTCCGCCGACGTTCGCATTCTTGTACAGCACCTTCTTCCATGTGTTACCGCCGTCCAGCGAGCGGTAAATGCCGCGTTCGGGATTGGCTGCATAGATGTTGCCCAGCGCCGCGACGAAAACCCGCTTCGGGTTGTGCGGGTCCACGAGGATGGTGCCGACGTGCATGCTCTCGTCGAGGCCGATATGCGTCCACGTCTTGCCGGCATCGGTGGACTTGTACATGCCGTCGCCACGGGAAATCTGCGAACGCGGATCGGCTTCGCCGGTACCGACGTAGATGATGTCGGGGTCGGAAGGCGCCACTGCGATCGCGCCGATGGACGCGACCGGTTCGTGCTGAAACAGCGGCTCCCAGGTCCAGCCGGCGTTGGTGGTTTTCCAGATGCCGCCATCCACAGCGCCCTGATAGAACACGTCGGGCTCACCATGAACGCCCGCCACGGCGACGGCACGACCGCCCTGGAACGGCCCGATGTGACGCCAATGCATGCCCGAAAACAAGCCCGGATTGAACTGCGCGGCGCGCGCCGGAACCGGAGGCAGTGCCGCCGTCACAAGGAATGCAAGCAAGCCGAAGCCGATTGCCCTGACTACACCGTGTTTGGACGCCATCACGTGTTCTCCGATCCGATTAGCCACGATTCCCGGCTTTCATCGTCAACCACAGCCGTGCCGTTCACTGGATTTCCTGGTCGCGATCGGTGGTGATCCAGCCCGCATCCCAGTTGACTGGAGCCGTGGCCTTGACCAGCACCAGCGGCGGTTGCCGTGACTGCTGCAGCATGCGATTCAACACCGCCAGCGGCTGACCCTTGAGCTGGTTCCAGCGCGCGGTCATCGCCTTGAATTGCTGACTGGTCTCGTCCAGTGCCGCCATGTCCGCAGCCGTCGGCGCGCGATCCGCGCCCTGCATCCGGCGCATCAGCGAACTGAAGGTGCCTCCGATGCTGCCCAGGGTCGGCGGGCCGCGACGGGAGAAGAACGCGAACCGCGAGGATGCCTTCGGGCCGGACAGCGTTTCCAGCTGCTTGCTGTACGCAGCGAGTTTGGCCGAAGGTTTGCGCGCGGCAATCTGCTTTTCCAGAGCGCGCACTTGCCCCAGCGTGCGACTCGCCTGCATCGCGTCGTGATAGGCCAGCATCGAAGCATCGAACTGCTTCGTGAGATCCGCCACGGAAGTCTTCACCCGCGGATCCATCTTCACGACCAGCGGTTGCGAATACGTGTGTCCATCCAGCGTGAGCTTCAGCGTGTAGTTGCCCGGCATCACCCACGGCGAGCTGGGCGATACCGGCGTGTTGTGCCTGACCGCCTGCCCCATGTCGAGGAACTGCAATGATCCGGACATGGGCTGCCAGCGCATGTTCCACACGAACCGATGCATGCCGGCCTCGGCCGACAGGTTCATCGGCGGGCGTCGCCAGAACCCCGGATACCGCATCTTTTTCGGATCCAACGGTTGCTGCGGCTCGGCACTCGACCAGTGCCGGACCAGCTTGCCGTCCTGCGTGTAGATGCCCAGCGTCACCGGGCCGCTGGCGTTGTTTGCAAGGTAGTAATCGATGACCGCGCCCGGTGGCGGATTCGGCAGCGCGGGCACCCGCCACGGCGTCGGCGGATTCATGTCGAAACGCACCCGCACGGCCGTTTCCGGCTTGTACAACGTTGCCGGTGCCTTGGCCACCCGCGCGTCGATCTGCCGCAGCGGCGTGATGTCGTCCAGCACCTGCCAACCACGCCCATGGGTCGCCGCGATCAAGTCGTTGTCGTAAATTTTCAGGTCGCGCACCGACACCGCGGGCATGTTGAGCCTGAGCGACTGCCAATGGTCGCCGTTGTCGAACGACACCCACACCTGGGTTTCGGTGCCGGCGAACAGCAGGCCTTTGCGTTTGGGGTCCTGCCGGATCACGTTGGTTGCGGCATCCGGGGTAATGCCATTGTCGATCTCGGTCCAGTGCTTGCCGCCGTCCTCGGTGCGGAACAGGTGCGGGCGCATGTCGTCCAGCCACATCGTGTTGATCGCGGCATACGCTTCATCCGGATTGAAGTGGCTGGCTTCCATGGAGAACACCCGCCACCAGGGCTTCATCTGTGGCGGGGTCACGTTGTCCCAGTGCTTGCCGCCGTCACGGGTCACCCAGATCAGGCCATCGTCGGTACCCGCCCAGATCAGGTCCTTGCTCAGGGGCGAAGGCGCGAGTGCATACACCACGCCGCGATCGGTGGGTTTGGCCGCGCGCGAGTCACGGTACTTGCCGACGTTCGCCGGGGCCTTCCAGGTCTTGCGTGTCAGGTCCGGGCTGATCTGTTTCCAGTTCTGTCCGCCGTTGTCGGTCTGCCACACCACGTTCGATGTGAAGTACAACCGGTGCGGGTCGACCGGCGAAAACATGATCGGCATGGTGCGCAGCGTGCGGTAACCGGAGCTGCGCGAGGCTGTCGGGCCCACATCGGCGATCTGCCCGGTGTCGCGGTTGTACAGCGTCACGCCGCTGCGGGAACCGCCATAAATCAGGTTCGGGTGCAACGGGTCGGCCGCCGCGCCGCCGTATTCCTCGATGCCGACCGGGTGCCAGTCGTGCGCGGTCAGCTCACCGTCGTTGCCGCGTACCGGCACGCAAGCCGAGCCACTGTCCTGCTGGCCACCGCACACCTGGTACGGCCAGGTCGGATCGATGCCGACCTTGTACACCTGAGCGGTGGGCTGGTTGTACCAGGAACTCCAGGTTCTGCCGCCGTTGACGGTAACGATCGCGCCCTGATCGCTGACGGTCAACATGACGTCGGTGTTGTTCGGGTTGATCCACAGGTGCTGGTAATCGTCGCCGCCCGGTGCGCCGTGGAAACCGGTCCAGGTCTTGCCGCCGTCGATGGATTTCCACAGCACCGGCGTGTTGCTGTACACGATGTCGGGATTTTTCGGGTCGACGGTCAATGGCGGCAGGTCGCCGCCGCCGATGCGCTCGGCGGCGCGCCGGTCGTTGGTGACCTTGTACCAGCTCGCCCCGGCATTGTCGGAACGATACAGATCCACCCCATCCTTGCTCGCCACCGATGCGTACAGCCGGCTCGGCTCGCTGGGTGAAATCGTCACCAGCGCCTGGCTTACTTCCGGCAGGCCCTTGGTCAATTTCGTCCAGGTGTTGCCGCCGTCGGTCGACTTGTAGATGCCGCCGGAGGTCCCCTGGAACGAGCCGTTCTCCCATGGCGCCTGCTGCTGCTGCCACATCGTGGCGTAGATGATATTGCTGTTCGCGGGGTCGATCGCGACGTCGTCGCCACCGGTGTACTCATCCGTGTACAGGATTTTCTTCCAGGTCTTGCCGCCATCCAGCGAACGATAGATGCCGCGTTCCTTGTTGGGTCCGTATATGTGCCCCAGCGCAGCCACGAAGACCCGGTTGGCGTCGTGGGGATCGACCGCCAGTTGGGCGATGTCTTCGGTCTCGCGCAGCCCGATGAAATGCCAGGTCTTGCCGGCGTCGGTGGATTTGTACATGCCCATGCCGGTCGCCTGATCGGGCCGGATGTTGCTTTCGCCGGTGCCGACGTAAATGACGTCGGGGTCGGACAGCGCCACCGCGATCGCGCCGATCGAGCTGGTCGGTAGCTTGTCGAAGATCGGAAACCAGCTGTTGCCGTAATCGGTGGTCTTCCACACGCCACCGTCGTCCAGCCCGAAATAGAACACGTTCGGTTCGCCCGGTACCCCGGACAACGCGCGTGTGCGTCCGCCGCGCAACGGTCCGATCGGCCGCCACTGCATCTGCGAAAACAGTTGGGGGTTGTACGTTTGCGCGTGCGCAGCGGATGCCGCACTGCACAGCAAACCTGCAACCACGAGTCCGAGCAACACCGGAAATATCTTCATCCCACCCTCCTCGAACCGAGTGACGAACGTTCGGCGGACTGCAATGCGCCGATCAGTATAGAGACCGGTTTTCGGTGAGCACAACCTGATTCGCGCAACACGACGCAACTTGGCCAGGGTAAACCTATGGCCTATGGCATTGTGCGGCGACATCCGCGATAAAGGTGGGTTGAGGCTGGCGGTGAATCGTTGTGGTCGGGAGCAACCCGCCCGCCGTCGGCGTCACACCAGCGCGATCGAGCTGACCGCGGGATCCCCATCGATCGATCGGCTCAACCGGCGCAAGCAGTCACGCAGTCCGGTAGTCGTGCAGATTGAACTTGCTCCGTTCGCGTTGTGCCCTTCGACAAGCTCGGGACAGGCTACGCGAGCACAGCGAGCGAAGTCGAAACGCATTCGGCCCTTCGACTTCGCGCCTTCGGCGCTACGCTCTGGGCGAACGGACTTTCAAACCAGACCACTGCCCGCAGTCCGCGTGAAACCATCCGCGCTCCATGCTTCCGAACCGACGCCATGGTGCACGGTGAACAAACCGTCCGGGTCGTAGCGCTTCTTCACCGCCAGCAGCCGCGGATGGTTCGAGCCCCAGAACGCGTGCTGCCAGTCTTTCAGGAAATAATCACTCTCGGAAACGTATGAGCCCGCGCCGGGAACGAGTTTGTGAAAGACATCCATCACCTGTGCATTGGCCGCCGCGCCACGGCGCGCTTTCTGCAGATCGGGTTCGTGCCCCGGAATACCCGGAAATGCCGGACCTTCTCCGCTGCCGGTAATCACCAGCGCGAACGCATCGAGCACCTGCGGGTTGGTCGCGGTATCGCGCGCGGCCTCGATGGCCTCGCGCGGCGCACCGGCCAGCCCTTTGTTGAAATGCAGCGCGAAGTCCCAGTGCTGGTTGGCTGCAAACAACGTTTCCGCCAAATCCCTGCGGCGGCCGCTGCCCAACAGCGCCACCGGCAGCCACGCCGAACCATAGCCGTGGGTGCACCCGCCGGCCTGTTCCGCATCGCCGGGATGCGCGATGTTGTCGACCGGTGCGCCCGGACGGGGATCGGTGAACACCGCGCCGGGCACTGCACGCAAGACCCACGGATCCCACACGATCCGCGGCGGAAAGGCCAGGATCCGCGGCGGCTTGGTGAATGCAAAATCGCCGGGCGACGCCTGCACGAATGCCAGGAACGGTTTCCACACCGCCACGGCGCCTTCCTCGTCCAGTCCCTGGAACGCCATGCTGACCTGCAAGGTGTTGCCGC
>DASUJD010000089.1:0-19670 GCA_036279455.1 Rhodanobacteraceae bacterium
TTTTCTTTCCATCGATCCCGGCAAAGACAAGGGCAAGCGGCTGTACGTTTCGCACTTCGAGCATGGAAAATACCAGCCGGCGCAGCCATTGCCGTTCAGCCATTACGGCGACGATGACGTGGACCCGGAAATTGCCCCTGACGGCTCGTTCATGGTGTTCGCCAGCGATCACCGCCTCAAGGGCGACAGCAAGGATCATCTGTGCATCGTGTTCCGCAAGGGCGAGGACTGGAGCACGCCGCGACCGATCCGCTACGCCGGTGATGATGATCGCGGCTACAGCAACGAATACCTGCCGTATCTGGCACCCGATCACCATACGCTGTATTTCGCCAGCGATCGCACGATGAAGGTGGCGCATTACCCGCATTCGCCGGAGCAGGCGCGTGCCTATCTGGAACGCATCGAGCTGTGGGACAACGGCAACAACAACGCATGGTCGTTGTCACTGGCGCCGTTGCTGCAGGCGCATGACTCGGCAAGTTGATCCACCAGGTTTTCGACCGAAGGTGCTGCACATGACGATACGCGGCGTGGTGTGCGTCGGTCTGTTGCTTGCTATTGCGTCTCCCGTGTTTGCGACGGTGCCGCCGGCCGGGCAGGGCATGGCGCCGATGCAGTTCCTGGCTGGCACATGGGATTGTGTCGGCAAGTTTCCGGCCAGCGGCAGGCCGATTGCCTCGACGATCCGCTTCAATTTCGATGTCGGCGGCAAGGTGCTGGTGAAGCATCACGACGACAAACCACCGGGCTCGTATCATGCCATCGAAGATTGGGTAGCGAAGCGCGATGGCGGCGGCTATCTCGCGGCCATCGTGGACCCATACAGCGGCGTGCGCGAATTCGGCTCGACCGGCTGGCAAGGCAATGCATTGACCTGGCAAAGCGCGTCGGGCATCACGCCTGCGCAGCGTTTCGTTTACACCAGGCTCGACAACGATTCCTTCCGTCTCGATTGGGATTACGCGAAAGACGGCACCCACTACGTGGTCGGCGACACGCTGACCTGCACCCGCCGCGGGAGCGCGTGACGCGCCCCAGCCGTTACGGATTCCGAGTCGAGGCGGCGAGGTCGGGGGCCTTGAGCCCGCTGATCGACCACGCCTGCGTCTTGCCGTCAGGCAGGTGTACCGCGTCGATGCGGTTGCCGTTGGCTTCGGCCACCAGCAAGGTGTCCGGCGACAGCGTGGCGACTGCGAGCGGGCGCTCGAGCAACGCCGCAACCGTGCTGACCTCGTGGGTGGCAAGATCGAGCTTGCGCAGCGCGTTGTTGAAGGTGTCGGCGATGTACAGGCTGCCGTCGTGCCATGCGATGCCCTCGGCATGTTGCAACTGCGCGTGACCCGCCGATCCGTTGCGCATCCCGAACTTGAACAGCCCGTGCCCGACCAGGGTGTCGACGGCACTCCCGCGAAGCTTGATGACACGTATCGAGGACGATTCCGGGTCGGCATCGTAGAGCACATCGCCGTGCACGCTCAAACCGCTCGGTTGCGCGAAAGTCGCATCAGCGAGCGAACCGTCGCCGAGGCCTTCGCGTCCGGTACCGGCCCAGGGACCGATGCGCCGGGTTGCCGGGTCGTAACGCCAGATCTGGTGGTCGCCCGCCATCGACACATACAGCTTGCCGCCGGCCCACGCGAGGTCCCAGGGAGAGTTGAGTATCGCTGCATTCGCCGGAAATTCGCCCGTCGCGACGAAGCCACGCATGCCATTGCCGGCAATCGTGGTGACGGCATGTTTGGCAAGGTCGACGCGCCGGATGGTATGGCTGCCCGTGTCGGCGACGTACAGCGCACCATCATGGAACGCGAGTCCGTGCGGCCGGTCGAATTCCGCATCGGCGTAGGTGCCGTCTGCGCGGCCTGCCTTTCCATTGCCGACAACGGCAACCAGCTTCCCGTCGTGATCGGCCAGCACGATGCGGTTGTGGCTGGTGTCGGCGACGGCAACCAGCCTGGGCGACACCGCGAGTCCACCCGGCGTTGCCAGTCCGCGCGGTTGCAGTGCCAGCGGACGCAACGGCAGCTTGGAGAGTTTTGCCGCGGGTGGGGCAGCCGCGAGCACGGCCTGGATGGCGTCGGCGAGCTGCTGCAGAGACTGCTCGCCGATGAAGGTCTGTTTCACGGTGCTGCCGGGGCCGACCAGAACCAGCGTCGGCCAGGCCTGCACCCCGTACGCATGCCACAAGCTCATGTCGGGGTCGAGCACGATCGGGTGGCGCAGGTCGTAGCGTTGGACGAACGATTCCAGCCCCTGCTTCGTTTTCGAGGCGCTGAACTTCGGCGAGTCGATACCGATAACCAGCAAACGGTCGCCGAACTGTTGCTCGAGCTTTTTCTCGACCGGCAGCATGTGGATGCAGTTGATGCAGCCCGGGGTGAAGAAGTCCAGCAACACCGCGCGGCCTTCCAGTTCGCTCCAGTTGAGTGGCCTGGCGACGTTGAACCATGTGAGGTGGTGGCCAAACGGGACGACGCTTTGTGCCATGGCACGCGGCAGTCCCGCCGACAAGCCGGCCACCACGACGACAGCGGCGAACAAGGTGAGCAGAATGCGTTTCATTGCGTTTTGCCAGTCAGTCATTGCGCCGGGCGAGCGTATACACGCTCGTGTGCAGCGCGGTCACGCCATGTTCCGAGAACGGCGGCTCGTCGATCGGAAGCTCGCGCCGCTCCAACTGCACGACATCCCATTGCGCGTCGAACAATCGACTCATTTCCGTCTTGTCGACGCTGAACGGCGGTCCTTGCATTTCGCCTTCCGGGTAGTCCAGTGCAATGAGTAGACCGCGACTTCCGGCTGGCAATTTCGCGTAAACGTCGCGCGCCAGTCGTTCGCGCATCGCAGCGGGCAGGGCGATGGTCGCGGCGCGGTCGTAAAACGCGGTGCAGGCTGCGGTGCTCGCCCCGTCGATGCCGAAGATATCGCCATTGACGATCTCGATGCTGCCACCGTCGGGCGCGTTGGTGATTTCGTGGTGTGTGCCGTCGACACGACCGCGCGCGCGGGCGTGCAGGTGGTTTTCCGCCAGGAACGATTCGATCGCGACCGGTGAAATATCCACGCCGAACACCTGCATGCCTTGTTGTGAAAGCCACAGCATGTCCAGTGACTTGCCGCACAATGGCACCAAAACGCGCGAACCCCGCGGCAACTCCAATGCGGACCAGTGTTTCGCCAGCAAAGGCATGACTTCCGTGTGCTGCCACCCGGTACGTCCTTCGCGCCAGCGTTTCAGCCAGTACTCGGTTTCCATCGCGCACGCCTCCATGGTTAGGAGCTTTGCATGGCGTGACTATAGTCCTGCGCATGGTGGAAATGGAGTTGCACATGATGTGCCGGGTTGAACTGTCGAGCCATCACACCCGTGTGCGCGAAACCCCGGGCTTGCGGCTTGCAAGTCCGAGCAAGCGTCGTGCCTGCCGGCTTCCGGCCAGAGCCAGAAGGGCCACCAGTGCGGCCACGTCCAGCCAACCGAACCAGTTGCCCCAGCGCGCATACAGCGTATGCGTGTGGCGCAAGCGTAACGTTCCGACCAGTCGTGCGTCTTGTCCGAAACTGCTGGATTCGGCGATCACCCGGCCGCGGTCATCACTGAGCGTGAGCCGGCCATTGCGTGCAGAACGGGCAACGGCGAGACCGCCCTCCACCCCACGCATGATGGCCATGCGACTGTGCAGCCAGCCGTCGATCTTGAAGTCCCACGCCGGCACCAGCAGCAGTTGCGTGTTGCGTTCGGCGTAGGCGCGACCCATGCCCGGAAAATCCATGTCCTTGCAGATGGCCATGCCGATCCGTGGCGTGCCGCCGAGCATGGTGTAACCGTTCCCGGGTGCGTAGCGGCTCTCCAGCCCGGGGACCAGATGATGTTTCATGTACACAGCCGGCTCACTGCGCTGCGGGTGGAATGCCAGCAGCATGTTGCGTTCGGCGCCCGTTCGCGGCTTGTAGTCGACGCCGGTGAGTACGGTCACGCCCGTGCGCGTGGCCGCGTCCTGCAGCGCAGGGACGTCGCGTTGCGACACCGCCCAGGAATCTTCCGGAATCAAGACGTATTGCGCGCCTTCCGCAGCCATCCTTTGAACGGCATCGACATAGCGTTGCATGAGCTTGGCACCAGCGGCAGACGTGGGTGACTGGAGCGGATGGGCGTTGTCCAGCGAAACCAGTCCGATGCTTGCCGGGGCGCCGCTGTCCGCGGGAGCTGCATGCAGGCGCCAGACACCGAATATCAGCGCCAACGCAATCAAACCGCCGGCCGCCAGCAAGGTACGCAGGCGCGCCACGCGCGATGCCGAGCCATTGCACAGCACCGCGGCGCATGCCGGCCCCAGCATGACCAGGAAACAGACTCCGGCTACGCCGGTTAATGCCGCCACCTGGATTACCGCCAACGCATCCATTTGCGTGTAACCCGGGTTGCCCCAGGTGGCGTTCGCGCTGGTAATGCCATTCAGGAACCAGATGGCAACCACGACCACGGGCACGGCAAAGGCCGCCGCCAGGTGGCGGTGTTGCATAGCCAGACGTCGGTACAACAGTACCGCCAGCATCATGACCAACGCCGGACCGAAGATGGCAACCAGGGTCGGCGCAAGTGGCAGCCTGATGTAGCTATGCATGTACGTCCAGTACGGCAGGTCGCCGATCGCGAACGCGACGAACGCCGCCAGTGCTGCCCATGGCGCCCGCACCCGCGTGGCCAACCACAGGATCGGCAGCGGCGCCAGCCAGGTCAGCCACCAAACAGGATGCAATTGCGCGCCGAACCACCAGCCGGCAGCGGATAGTGCCGTTGCCACAAGCGCGAGCATCAGCATCGTGCGATTATTTTTTGAGGCCATCGAACATCCTCCACGTGGATTCGAGGTAGAACTGACGAAATTGCGTTTCGTTGAAATTGAACCGGCCGCCGCGATACAGAGCGATCAGGCCGTGCGTGTGCGCGGTCATGGTCATGCACACGTCGTACGGGTCACCGCTCTTGAGCACGCCCTGGCGCATGCCTTCCGCCACGACGTCGACGATGACGTTGAAGGAGGGCGACTTGCGCGCCCGGAAGTCATCGGGAAAGCGTCGGGCGTCGTCGCGCTGCACCGAGAATGCATAGTCGAACAAGTGCGGATGCTCGAACGCGTAGTCGAAATAGGGCCAGGCCAGCGCCACCAATTGCGCCGTGACGTCAGGTTGTGCCCTGCATGCCTGCATGGCGCGCGCGATCGCCTGGAAGTTCTCATCGGAAATTTTCTTCAGCAGGGCGTCGCGACTGGGAAAGTGCCGGTAAATCGCCATCGGCGTGATGCCCACCGCTTCGGCCACCCGGCGCATCGTCACGGCATCGGCGCCTTCGCGATCGAACAGCCGGTAGGCGGCCTTCAGGATCTTCTCGGCAGTGGTGTGGCGTTTCATGTATACAGTGTATACATGATCATGTGAATCGTGCAACCGGGAGTTTCCGGTACAAGGCGGGCAGCGGCTTGGCCGGTGGTTCATAATTGGTTCTTTACCGACCATGGATCGCTCCATGAATGCACCTACCCGTATCGACACCAAGCGCGTGATCCATCCACCGCGCGGCACCGAGCTTTCCTGCAAGAACTGGTTGATCGAGGCGCCTTACCGGATGATCCAGCACAACCTCGACCCCGAGGTCGCGGAGAACCCGGCGGAGCTGGTGGTGTACGGCGGCATCGGCCGCGCTGCGCGCAACTGGGAATGCTTCGATGCGATCCTGCGTTCCTTGCGCGAATTGAATCCCGACGAAACCTTGCTGGTGCAATCGGGCAAGCCGGTTGGCGTGTTCAAGACGCATGCGGATGCGCCGCGCGTGCTGATCGCCAATTCCAACCTGGTGCCGCACTGGGCGACGTGGGAACACTTCCACGAACTCGACAAGAAAGGCCTGATGATGTTCGGCCAGATGACCGCCGGCTCCTGGATATACATCGGTTCGCAAGGCATCGTGCAGGGCACCTACGAAACCTTCGTCGAAATGGGCCGGCAGAGTTACGGCGGCAGTTTGAAGGGCAAATGGATTCTCACCGCCGGCCTCGGCGGCATGGGCGGCGCGCAACCGCTGGCGGCGGTGATGGCCGGCGCGTGCATGCTCGCGATCGAATGCCAGCAATCGCGCATCGACTTCCGTCTGAAGACCGGTTACGTCGATGAGCAGGCGAAGGACCTCGACGACGCGCTGGCGCGCATCGAGAAATACACCAAGGCCGGCGAAGCCAAATCCGTCGCGTTGCTCGGCAACGCCGCCGACGTGTTGCCGGAACTGGTGAAGCGCGGCGTGAAACCCGACGCCGTCACCGACCAGACTTCCGCGCACGATCCGGTCAACGGCTACCTGCCGCAGGGCTGGACGGTCGAGCAGTGGTTCGAGCGCCGCAAGTCCGATCCCGATGGCACGCGCGATGCCGCCAAGCAATCGATGAAGACCCACGTCGACTCGATGCTGGCGTTCCACGCGCAAGGCATCCCGACCTTCGACTACGGCAACAACATCCGCCAGATGGCATTCGATGTCGGCTGCAAGAACGCGTTCGATTTCCCCGGCTTCGTGCCTGCCTACGTGCGCCCGCTGTTCTGCCGCGGCGTCGGCCCGTTCCGCTGGGTCGCGCTGTCCGGCGATCCGGAAGACATTCTGAAGACCGACGCCAAGGTCAAGGAACTGATCCCCGACGACAAGCACCTGCACAACTGGCTCGACATGGCCGAGCAGCGCATCCATTGGCAGGGCCTGCCGTCGCGCATCTGCTGGGTCGGCCTGGGCCTGCGCGACAAACTCGGCCTCGCGTTCAACGAAATGGTGCGCAACGGTGAATTGAAGGCGCCCGTATGTATCGGCCGCGACCACCTCGATTCCGGTTCGGTCGCATCACCCAATCGCGAAACGGAATCCATGCGCGACGGCAGCGACGCGGTGTCCGATTGGCCGTTGCTCAACGCACTGCTCAACACCGCCAGCGGCGCAACCTGGGTCAGCTTCCACCACGGCGGCGGCGTCGGCATGGGCTACTCGCAACACGCCGGCCTCGTGATCGTCTGCGATGGCAGCAAGGAAGCCGACGCCCGCATCGCCCGCGTGTTGTGGAACGACCCCGGCACCGGCGTCATGCGGCACGCCGACGCGGGCTACCCCGAAGCCATCGAATGCGCGAAGGAAAAGGGCCTGAAGCTGCCGATGGTGTGATTTTTGCCCATTGCTTCAATGCATTGCGGGAAATGCGAGAACGCCTTACAATCAGGTAAGGCGTTTTTGTGAGGTTCTTGTCATGACTACCGCAACCATTACATCCAAGGGGCAGATCACGATTCCGGCCGTGGTTCGCAGCGGCATGGGCGTCGATACCGGCGACCGCGTGGAGTTCATCGAAATCGAGCCCGGCCGTTATGAAATGGTGGCCGCGACGTTACCCGTCACCGCGCTCAAAGGCTTGATCCCGAAGCCGCGCAAGCCGGTCAGTGTCGAGGCGATGAACGCGGCGATTCGTGCGCGTGCAGCCAAGGCAGGCCGGGGGTGATTGGCCTGGATACCAACGTGTTGGTGCGCTATTTGGCACAGGACGACCCGAAGCAGGCTGCGCTCGCCACCAAACTGATCGAATCGTTGACGACGGACGAACCCGGGTTCATCTCGCACGTGGTGCTGGCAGAAACCCTGTGGGTGCTGGAGTCGTGTTATGTCGCCGATTCCGCCCGCGTGCAGCAGGTTGTGGATGCCATGCTGCGCACCAGCGGGATCGTCGTCGAACGTGCCGAAAGTGTCTGGCGAGCCCTCCGACAGTTCAAGCAAAACGACGGAGAATTCGCCGATACCTTGATCGCGGTCTCGGCGGCCGATGCCGGCTGCCGGGCCACCTACACGTTCGACAAGGGCGCGGCCAAACGATCCGGCATGACGCTGCTGGCGTGAGGTGGGCAAGCGCTTGCTGTTGCAAATACCCATATTGGGCAATAAAGTACCCATTATGGGCACAAAGACAACGCACTCCCGAAAGCCGAAACCGCGCAGCGTCCGCGAGGCGCCCGCGACGTATTCGGTGCTCCAGCAACCGGCGCGCGGTCTTGCCGATGCACTGTTCACCACCACGCAGCAGCGCGTGCTGGGCGCGTTGTACGGCCAGCCACAACGCAGCTTCACCGTCAGCGAACTCATTTCCTCCACCAGCGCCGGCTCCGGTGCCATGCAGCGCGAGCTGGCCAAGCTGGTCGCGAGCGGTCTGCTGACCATGCAGCCGGTCGGCAACCAGAAACGCTATCAGGCCAACCCCGCCGCGCCGATCCATGACGAACTGGTCGGCATCGTGCAGAAAACCGTGGGCGTGGCGGAGCCGCTTCGCGCGGCCCTGCAACCACTGGCAGGCAAAATCACCGCCGCATTCGTGTTCGGCTCAGTCGCCAAGCGCAGCGACACCGCCAGAAGCGACATCGACGTGATGATCGTCTCCGGCAAGCTCGGCTATGCGGACGCGCTCACCGCCTTGACCGACGTAGAGGAACGACTGGGCCGCAAGACCAATCCGGTGATCTACTCGCCGGTGGAGCTGGCCAAGCGCATCAAGTCCGACAATGCATTCGTCAAGCGCGTGCTGGAACAACCCAAAATCTGGCTGATCGGAGGCGAGAATGACCTCCGCGCTTGAGAACCTGGCAGGTCCGAATGGTCCGCTGGCCGTCGAGCCGCCCGATGAAAAAGAGATCGCGGGGCTGTTGAAGTTCGGAAGTGCGCGCCTGCGTGACGCCAAAAACGACGCACTGGCGCTGGAAAGCCGTTTCGATCTCGCCTACAACGCCGCACACGCGCCGTGTCTCGCGGCCTTGCGCCGCTGCGGCTACCGCGCAAAGCACCGCTACATCGTGTTCCAGGTGTTGCCGCACACGCTCGGCCTCGGCCCCGAGGTGTGGCGGGTGCTGGACAAATGCCACCACATGCGCAATGTTGCGGAGTATGAGGGGACGCTGGACGTCGGCGAGCGCATCGTGACCGATCTGGTCGCGGCGTGTGAGGCGGTGGCACGCAAGCTTTAACCGTAGGCGTTTCCTCACACTCGCGAATTGTGCGGCGCTGGTTAAGCTCGACGTGCACCTCGCAGCCGCATGGGACAATGCCGCGGCTTCGAATCGCAACGATTAGCCATACGGGGATAGTGATGCTCTCAGCACTTCGGCAGTTCGCGGACGCAATCCACAGGAAATTTTCTGTCCACGTAAGCGGCGAACCCGAAGACCAGTTGCGCGCGCCCTTCGAGCAACTGCTGTCCGCAGCGGGTGAGCAGATAGGTGTTGCCGTCGTGGCAATCGGGGAAACGTTGCTGGATAACCACGGTGGCAAACCCGATTTCGGCGTGTCGGCCAACAAGCTGCTGTGCGGCCATGTCGAGTTGAAGGCACCCGGCAAGGGCGCCGATACGACTGCATTCACCGGACATGACAAGAAGCAGTGGGAACGCTTCAGCAACTTACCCAACATCCTGTATTCCGACGGCCGCGAATTCGCGCTGTACCGCGCGGGCAAGCAGGAACGCCTCCTGCGTCTCGATGGTGATCCGCGCAGCAAGGGCGCGTCCGCCGTTACGGCTGAGAACGCACAGCGGTTCAACGCGCTGATCCGCGATTTTCTTGCGTGGGAACCGGTGGTCCCACGAAGTGCCGCGGAGCTCGCCCAATATCTTGCGCCGCTCACCCGCATCCTGCGTGACGACGTGCGTGATGCACTACGCCTGAAGGCGCCCGGCGTGGTCGATGCGGCCGCGGACTGGCGTCGCTATCTGTTCCCCGGCGCGGATGACGCCCGCTTTGCCGATGCCTACGCACAAACCGTCACTTTCTCGCTGCTGTTGGCGCGCTCCAACGGTAGTGACACCTTGTTCCTGGACGAGGCCATCGCCTCGCTCACCCACGCCAATTCACTGCTGTCACGCGCGCTGCAGGTGCTTACCGATCCGCTGGTGAAGGAACACTTGAGCACTTCGCTGGGCCTGCTGCAGCGCGTGATCAACGCCGTGCCCACCGGAACGATGAGCGGCGGCCGCCGCGATCCTTGGCTGCACTTCTACGAGGATTTCCTTTCCGAATACGACCCGGTGCTGCGCAAGGACGCCGGCGCCTACTACACGCCGGTCGAAGTGGTGCAGGCGCAGGTGCGCCTGATCGACGACCTGTTGCGCCAGCGCATGAACAAGCCGATGGGTTTTGCGACCGGTGGCGTCAACGTGCTGGACCCAGCGGTCGGCACCGGCACCTATCTGCTCGGCATCGCCGAACACGCCTTGGCGCTTGTCGCCGAACAGGAAGGGCCGGGTTCGGTACCTGCGCGCGCGGATCTTCTGGCCGGCACCTTGTACGGCTTCGAGATCATGGTCGGCCCCTACGCCGTCGCAGCACTGAGGCTGACCCGCATGCTGCAGGATCGCGGCGGCCACGTGCCGGGCGACGGCGTGCAGGTGATGCTGACCAACACACTGGAATCTCCGCACGAGAAGATTCCCGAACTGCCGCTGCTGTATCAGCCGATCGGGCTGGAACACAAGCGCGCCAAGCGCGTGAAGGACACCGTGCCGATCCTGGTGTGCCTCGGCAATCCGCCCTACGACCGCCACGCCGCCGCCACAGAAGACAACAAGGCCATGACCGGTGGCTGGGTGCGCTGGGGCGAATCGAAGAATGGCAGGGATGCAATCCTCAACGACTTCATCGAGCCGGTGAAAGCCGCTGGCCACGGCGGCGACCTGAAGAACCTCTACAACCTGTACGTGTATTTCTGGCGCTGGGCGCTGTGGAAAACCTTCGAGCACATCCTCGCCACCGGCCCCGGCGTCGTCAGCTACATCAGCGCCAGTTCCTTCATCGACGGCGACGCCTTTCTCGGCATGCGTCGCTGGATGCGCAAGCAGTGCGACAGCATTTTTGTGATCGACCTGGGCGGCGAGGGCCGCGGCACACGCAAGGACGACAACGTGTTCGCGATCCAGACGCCGGTCGCGATCACCGTGGCGGTGCGCTACGGCGGCCCGCAGCCGGATACGTCGGCGCGCACGTTCTACGCGCGCATCGAGGGCAGCCGCGCGGCCAAGCTGGAAAAGCTGGAATCGCTGCACTCGCTGGCCGATCTCGTGTTCGAGGAATGCCCCAGCGATTGGGACGCGCCATTTCGTCCCGCGGGCAAGGGCGCGTATTTCGATCTGCCGCTGCTGACGGATTTGATGCCGTGGCAGCATTCGGGTGTAGAGGCCAAACGGACGTGGCCGATGGCGCCGGATGAAGAAACGTTGGTTCGACGTTGGCGAACGTTGCTATCTAGCCGAGATCGCCGTGTAGCGTTTCGGGAAAGCACCGATCGCCTCATTTCGGAAACGTACGCGCAGTTCAGCGAATTTCGGAATGGGCAGATCGCAATAGCCGATCTTCCAGAAGATGCGCCGCCGCCACCAATCAGGCACTTTGCGTTTCGATTTCTGGACCGCGAATTTGTGTTTGCAGATAGTCGAATGCTTGCGCGACCCCGGCCACAACTATGGAGCAGCGCATCAAATTCACAGCTTTATTTTGCGTCTCTTTTTAACCATGAGCTCGGCGGAGGCCCGGCGCTCGTCGTCTCCGCGGAGATACCGGATCGCCACGTATTTAGAGGATCGTTTGGTGGGAAGGACATCCTGCCGCTTTGGCGCGACGCCGCCGCCACGCAGCCGAATCTGCATCCCGGACTTCTGGCGCTGTTGCAGCAAACCTGGGGCGCGCAGGTCACGGCCGAAGACGTAGCCGCGTACATCTACGCCGTGCTGGCGCAACCCGCGTTCACCGATCGCTTCAACGCCGAACTCGCGACCCGCGAATTGCGCGTGCCGATTACCACCGACCACGTGCTGTTCCGGCAAGCCGCAGGCCTGGGCCGCACCTTGCTGTGGCTGCACAGCTACGGCGAACGCTTCGCCGAACGCCAACCGGTGCTCGCGCCGCTGGCGAAGTGCCTGAAGGGCGTGCCGGCCGGCGCGCTGCCGGAAAAATTTGCATACGACGCGGCAAGGCATGTCATCGACGTCGGCGGCGGCGAGTTCGGGCCGGTGCCGCCCGAGGTCTGGAATTACGAAGTGTCGGGCCTCAAAGTGGTGCAATCCTGGCTCGGCTACCGGATGAAGAACCGCAAGGGCAAGAAATCCTCGCCGCTCGATGACATCACGCCGAAAGAGTGGTCAAGCGAATACACCAGCGAATTCCTGCGCCTGCTGAACTTGCTGATCCACACCCTCACGTTGCAGCCGCAGCAATCCGCCTTGCTCGACGCCATCCTCGCCGGTCCGCTGCTGCCCGCGTCGGCACTTGCGCCAGTTCCGGAACAATGGCGCGCCGCGCCTTCGATCAACGCATCAGGACGCTTAGTGGACTAAGGGGAGAGCCATGAGCGACATCCAGTTGTTTCGCCTTTCGAGCAGCGCTGCGGTGGAACTGCCCAGCCGCACGGCGACCGTCGAGAAGCACTTGCAGAACCTGATCGAAGCGCACATGCAGGCATTCCTCGGCGTGCGCTTTCTCGCCAGCGAGTACGCCACGGGCAAGACGCACCGCGGGCGCATCGACTCGCTGGGCCTGGACGAGAACGGCTGCCCGGTCATCATCGAATACAAGCGCCACAGCAACGAAAACGTGATGAACCAGGGCCTGTTCTATCTGGACTGGTTGCTGGACCACCGCGCGGAATTCAAGTTGCTTGTAATGGAGAAGCTCGGCAACGAGGCTGCCCAGGAAATCGACTGGGCCGGCACGCGCCTGCTGTGCATCGCCGCGGATTTCACCCGCTATGACGAACACGCCGTGCAGCAGATTCCGCGCAACGTGGAATTGATCCGCTACAAATTGTTCGGCGATGATTTGCTGCTGCTCGATCTCGTGAACGCGGTAACCGTGAGCGATGCCACGACGGCCAGGGCCGAAACGGCTGGAGTGACCACGTCGGCCAAGCCGCGTGGCGTCGGCAAGGACAAGACCGTGGATGAGCAACTGGCGGGCGCGCATCCGGAGATTCGCGCGCTGTACGACGCGCTTGCAAGCCACCTGCTTGCGCTCGGCGACGACGTGCAGGAAAAGCGCCTCAAGCTCTACGTGGCCTTTCGCCGGTTGAAGAATTTCGCGTGCGTGATCCCGTATCGCGACAAGTTGCTTGTGATGCTGAAGCTCGACCCCGACACCGTCGCACTGGAAGCGGGGTTCAGCCGCGACGTCCGCAACATCGGTTCATGGGGAACCGGCGATCTCGAACTGACCCTGCGTAGCCGTGCGGACATGGAACGCGCGTTGCCATTGCTGGCGCGCAGTTACAACGAAAATTAGTGAATCGCCGCAGGCGGTGTCGTCTCGCTCGCATCGCCGGAGATTGAGCAAGACGAGGCTTTGAGTCGGCGAACCTCGTGAATGCACTTGTTTCGTTTGTTGCGTTTATTTCGAATATGAGCTAGGCTGTCTTTCCGGCAAATCAGACCGCCGAATACGGGAGTGGCCACCATGAGCGCCCTGCGCAACCAGAATCCTCCAGCCCCGCCCACCGAACGCGAGGCCGAGTTGGCGCGTGACAGCAGCCGCCTGCTCGCAGCCTGCATCGGCCGTGGTCCGACCGCGCGACTGCGCGTGATCGATGCCGACGGCGAGATCGAAGTGCCGGTTTCGGCATTGCGCATGTTGGTCGACATCCTGGCCAACATGGCGGAGGGCAATGCCATCAGCATCGTGCCCATCCATGCCGAGCTGACGACGCAGCAGGCCGCCGATTTCCTTGGCGTGTCGCGCCCGCATCTGGTTGCCGTGGTGGAGCGCGGCGAGTTGCCGCATCACAAGGTCGGGACGCACCGGCGCATCTACTTCCGCGATCTTCTCGAGTATCGGAAACAACGCATGGGACAAAGCAAGGCTGCGCTGGATGCGTTGGCCGAACAGGCACAGAAACTCGGCATGGGCTACTAGCCGATGTCGAACTTCGTGGCGGTGTATGACGCGTGCGTGTTGTATCCCGCACCGCTGCGCGATTTGCTGATGCACCTTGCATTGTCGGGATTGTTCCGCGCGCGCTGGACGGCGCGGATCCATGAAGAATGGGTGGCGGCGTTGCTTGAAAAGCGTTCCGACCTGACACACGAGCAGCTTGAATGGACGCGCAATCAGATGGACGCCGCGGTCCCGGATTGCCTGGTGGATGGCTACCAGCATCTGGAAGCGGGGCTGGACCTGCCGGACCCGGGCGACCGCCACGTTCTCGCCGCGGCGATACTGTGCCAGGCGGGCACCATCGTCACCTACAACCTCAAGCATTTCCCTGCTGGAACGCTGGAACCTCACGGGTTGTGCGCGCAACACCCGGATCAATTCATCGAACATGCCTTCGACTTGAATCCGGCTGCCGTTTGCTAGGCGGTACACGACCAGCGCGCTTCATTGAAGCACCCACCGAAAACGGTGGAGGAGTTGTTCGATACGTATCTGGAAAGGGGCTTGGCCACAACCGTGGCTGCATTGAAGCCGCACGCCGATTTGCTTTGACTCTCGCTTTCGACGTCGGTGTATCTATCTGCAAAAGTGGGCTGAAGCAGACAGCGTAAGCTTGCTTTGGTCCGACAGGGGAAGCGATATGACGTTTCGCAGGTGCGCGGCAGCGGCATGGTTTGTCGTGGCTCTGTTTGCCGCGTGTGCGCACGCAACGGTCGCTGACACCGCTCCTTCGGTCATCCGCGGACCTGTCGAGTATCCGGCGTCGGCCGTGTCTGCCGGGGAAGAGGGCACGGTGCAGGTCGTGGCCGAGGTGGGCATCGGCGGCAGGGTCGGCGGCGCGAGGATTTACAAGTCGAGTGGCTACCGGGATCTCGATGCCGCAGCTTTGCGGAGCATCGCAGGGTGGTCGTTCGCGCCCGCGATGAAGGACGGCAAGCCAATGACACAGGAGGTCATTGTCCCCGTCCGTTTCAAGTTGATCCACGATGCAGCGCGTGTTTCTCCATTGCTTGAGGCTTCGGCGATTGCAAGCGTCGTGTTGCGTGTCCTGGGCAGCCTGATCCTGGTGGTGGGTGTTGTCTGGTCGTGGGTTTTGGGCAAGCGCGAATCCAATTTGTGGCTTTGGGGAATGGTCCCGCTATGGATTCTCACGTATCCCGTGTTCGTGGCGATGCACTGGTCCGTTGCGAAGCGAAACCTGGCCGTCGTTTTGCTCGGCTTCGTCATTGCTTTGGTGGGAGCGTTCCTCGCGCTTTGGGGGCGAGCGGGAATTTGACGCATTGAGTGGCAGCTACGGCTTGGCTACACGGATAACTGGTCGACCGCCTGCGCGGGTGTGACGATGGCCAAGCCGCGCAGCGGCGCGAGCACCAGCAAATCAGCGTCGCCGGTCACCAGCGCATCGGCCTTCGCGGCAAGCGCGAGTTGCAGGAACGGCACGTCGTGTGGGTCACGGCATGCGGGTGTCCTGGGTGGCGGATCGGGGACGCGAAAAGTTTCTGCCCACGGCAGGTAGTCGGCGAGCAGATCGTGCTGTTCCTCGGGCGCCAGCTTGAACTTGGGGTAGGCGAGTACGCGGATCAATTCGGCCCCGGTGGGACGACTGACCAGCGGAATGAATCGTTGTGATTGCCATGCCATCCGCAGCCGGCCGCTGGTGCCGCCGGGACGGATCAATGCCGACAGCACGACGTTGGTGTCGAGTACCCAGCGCGGTATCGCGCGTGCGGGCGAACTCACGGTTTGCGTCGCGTCGCGGGTTTGCGCTTGCGCGGCGGTTTCGCGGTGTATTTGGCTTTCTGCTCGGCGACGCGTGCAGCCTTGTACGTCGATCCGCTCCCGCGCGCCCACGTGACCGCCGCGGCAAGATCGCTGTCGCCGAGGTCGAGTTTGGCAAGTTTGGCGCGAACGGCATCGGCGCGCTGGATGCGGACGGGCGTCAGCACGAGTTGTCCGGCGCGTGCTTCCACTTCGAAATACGTGGCGTTGCCGGCGGCCTCGACCGCGGCCTTGGGCAGCGTGAGCTGGTTTTTGGAGGTCAGTTTGGCAAGCACGGCGGTATTCCTTTCAGTAAGGAAACCTTACCACACTTGCGCGCGATTCCCGAAGGACAACCTCCGCCACGCAGCTTCAGCTTCCACGATACCTCTTTTGCGGCGTCATTTCGTGGCGAAATGGCTTGAGGAGCCGCCGCCCGCGCATTCGGCTTGCGTACTATCCGCGCTCACGCCGACGCAGTGGACGAAGCCCGGCTGCTGGTCGGTGTCAACGAGCCGCTGTCCGACCGGCAGGCCGAATGCGTGGATCGGCTTGCGCGTGCATCCGGTGGTGGCGCGGCAGTTGTCGGCGTAGATGGCGTAGTGGCACACGCCGCTGGAGCTGGCGACGCAGCGGAAGGTTGCAATGCCATGCAGGATATTCACTTCGCTGCGCAGGGTTTGCTGGCCGTTGGTGCTGGATTGCACGATGACCGTTTGGCCATGCGGATTGCAGCCAAAAAGCGACAGCGCGAACCAGAACAATGCTGCAAGCTTGGTCATGGCGTTCTCCTTGCGTGGTTCGCAACGTCACAGGGGCCTGAACAGCGCCATGAACGGCGCGCTCACGGCCAGCGCTTCGTCGCGGCCCCTGAGTCGCAGGCTGCCGCGGCCGCTGTCGTCGCGCACGATCGAGGCGATGGCCTTGAGATTGACGATGGTGGAGCGGTGGATCTGGCGGAAGGCCTGCGGGTCCAGCGTGGCCATCAGCTCGCGCAGCGGCTTGCGCAGCACGGCTTCGCCATCGGCGGTGACGGCCACGGTGCATTTGTTGTCGGCGCGGAAGTACAGCACGTCGTCGACCATCACCAGCCGCGTTTCGCGTCCGCTGCTGGCGGTGATCCAGGTCAGCGGCGGGGCGCCCTGGCCGTGGCGTCCGCGGGCGAGTTCGCGCACCAGTTCGGCGAGCGCGCCGGCGTCGAAGTGGTTTTGCGACGCGCGGGCCTTGAGACGTTGCACCGCCGCGGCGAGGCGTTCCGGCTGGATCGGTTTCAGGAGGTAGTCGATCGCGCCGCGCTCGAAGGCGGCGATGGCGTACTGGTCGTAGGCGGTGGTGAACACGACCTGGGTTTCGGGGCTGCTCTCCGCGGCGGCGGCCGCGACGTCGAGGCCGCTCAAGCCGGGCATGCGGATGTCGAGGAAGGCGGCGTCGGGGCGGTGTTCGGCGATCGCCTCGATCGCGGCGGCGCCGTCCTCGCATTCGATCACCATCTCCAGTTCCGGCCACGCGGAGTCGAGTTCGCGGTTGAGCTCGCGCCGCAGCAGGGCTTCGTCTTCGGCAATCACGGCCTTGATCATGATGTCACCGCCTCGGCTTCGACGGTCTTCGCGGCCGGCACCGCGGGCACGGTGATGGTGGCGGCCACGCCTTGCGGCGCGTTGGCGACCACCGACAACGTGGCGCGCCCGCCATAGATCAGGCGCAGGCGTTCGCGCACGTTCTTCAGGCCGATGCCGGTGCCGCCGCCCGCGACGCCGAAGCCGAGTCCGTTGTCGGCGACGGTGACGGCGACGCGGTCGTCGTCGCGGCGCGCGAGCAGCCACACCGTGCCGCCGCCGGGCTTGGGTTCCAGGCCATGCTTGATCGCGTTCTCGACCAGCGTCTGCAGCATCATCGACGGCATCTGGATCGCGCGCAGCGCGTCCGGCACGTCCACTTCCAGCGCCAGCCGCGGTCCCATGCGGATGCGCAGGATCTCGAGGTAGGCGCGGGTCCTTTCAAGTTCGTCGCCGAGCGTGGACATTGCGCCGTCCGCGCTGGGCAACGAATGCCGCAGATACTGGATCAAGTGTCCGAGTATGCGGTCGGCCTGCTGCGGTTCGCTGCGCGTCAGCACTTGCGCGTTGGCGAGGGTGTTGTACAGGAAGTGCGGCTCGATCTGCGCGTGCAGCAGGTTGAGGCGTGCGACCGAGAGTTCCTTTTCCGTCGCGGTCTGCTCGGCGGCGCGTTGTTCGTTGCGGCGGCGCTCGGCGATGCGCCGCGCGATCGCGCGGGTGATCGCCTCGGCATTCTCGTAGTTGGTGCCGTCATCGACCCGGAACCAGTCGGACCACGCGCCGGCTTCCGGCTCGCAGATCAACGTTACGCTGCCGGTGCCGTCGCCGGGCGTGATGGTGGCGGTCACCTGGTTGCGCAAGTTGCCGAACCAGTTGGCCGGATTCAGGCGCGCGAGGCGGCTGCGCCCGTACACGTACGGCCGCCCGACCTTGGCGCGCAATTGCAGGCTGTCGCGCGCGCTTTCGATTTCCTGGCTGCGCGGCAGTTCGCGCACGGCTGCGTCGAGCATGTCGAAGGCTTCGCCGGCCTCGAACGGAATCTCGATCTGCCGCCGCTGGCGACTGCGCAGGGTGCCCTCATCCACGCGGCCCGCGATCAGACGCACCCGGCGCACGTGCGACACCGCACCGGCGATGACCAGCGCGCCGAGGATGAACGCGGCCAGCACGAACGGTCCGGAGTCGTCGGTAGCGTCGATCGCGTTCAGCAGGATGATCAGCAGCGCGATGAACAGGAGCGCCCAGGCGATGGCGATGCGCAAGACGAAGAAGGTGCTTTTGAACATGGCGGGTTGCTCCCGAAGCGTTGGGCCGGAGCATAACGGCCTGCAGCGGCGACGGAAGCGGCATGCGACGAGGGCTCCGGCTGCCGGTGCGAAACGCGGGAATCGCGGAGCCAACGGCGCAGGAAAAGGGGACGGAGGTAATTAAGTCGGGCTTGCCGGCTTTCGAAAGGTGTCAGGGACAATTTTCGGGCAAGGCCGCAAGGCGCCCTCGGCCTTGGGTAGCATCGGCTACCAAATGGGCAAGCGCAGATTCCTGGCTTGACGGTACGGCAAGGATGGCCTCCACCGCGAGTGCCCCATAGGTTGTGTTTTCGATGATGATGCCGCGTTCGCGGATACGTCCCTCCAGCAGCGACCATTGGGCAAAGTCACAGTGGAGCGCCATGCGCGTGACGTGGACGATGGGCTGTCTGGCGGCCTGTTGCAGGCACTGCGCGGCGGTGCCGCCATAGGCGCGGATGAGGCCGCCGATGCCAAGTTTGATGCCGCCGAACCAACGTGTGACCACCACGACCGCGCGGTCGAAACCTTGCCCGTCGATGGCGGCCAGGATGGGTTTGCCAGCACTGCTGGATGGCTCGCCGTCGTCGTTGAAGCGGTAGGCCTGGCCGATGCGGTAGGCCCAGCAATGATGACCGCCACCGTTGTCGCGCAAACTGTCGACAAACGCCATGGCGACTTCGGCCGAGCTTGCCGGCGCCGCTTGCGCAAGGAAGCGGCTTTTCTTGATTTCGACCGCGAGCGAGCAGGGCGCGGCCAGGGTGATGAGCGGATCGGTCATGTGGGATAAAAGGGGCCAGGTTGATAAAAGGGGTCAGGTTCACTTTCCGGGTTCCGGGAGTTCAACCTGGCCCAGCGTTGCCATTTAGCATGAGGTATTGACCGATCAGTCATAATGCGCGGCCATTTTTGCAGTTGACGAGCATTTCCACACATGATTCCCCCAGCCGGCCTGCAGGCGCTGATTGACGATGGTGTGATCGACGAGGTCCTGCGCCCGCTGAAAAGCGGCAAGGAGGCGTCGGTCTATGTCGTGAGCTCGGGCAACGAGGTGCGTTGCGCCAAGGTCTACAAGGACATGGCGCAGCGC
>DASUJD010000090.1:0-13028 GCA_036279455.1 Rhodanobacteraceae bacterium
TTCCGGGTTCTGCCCGCAAACAGCGCGGCCAGCCCCGGAATGACGAGGTTTACCGGAATCTGCGCGGGCAGGGCAGCGGGTACGCGAGTCATTCCTTTTTCATGGCGTGACCGCCGAATTCGTTGCGCATCGCCGACAGCAGTTTGTCGGAGAACGAATCGGCGTCGCGCGAGCGCAAGCGTTCGATCAAGGACGCCGTGATGATCGGGGCGGGCACGTCGAGGTCGATAGCCTCGGCGACCGTCCAGCGGCCTTCGCCGGAATCGACCACGTAGGGCGCGATGTCCTTCAGTTCCGGATCGCGCTTCAGCGCATCGGCCGTGAGGTCCAGCAGCCAGGAACGGACCACCGAACCGTAGCGCCAGATCTCCGCGATCTGGTGGAGGTCCAGCTTGAATTCCTGCTTGTGCTTGAAGATCGAGAAGCCTTCGGCGTAGGCCTGCATCATCCCGTACTCGATGCCGTTGTGGACCATCTTGACGAAGTGGCCCGAGCCGACCGGACCGACCCGGCCCCAACCCTTGTCCTTGCCGGGCGCCAGCGCCTCGAAAATCGGTTGCAGGTGTGCGACGACCTTTTCATCGCCGCCCACCATCATGCTGTAGCCCTCTTTCAGGCCCCACACGCCGCCGCTGGTGCCGCAATCGACGAAGTCGATGCCTTTCCCGGCCAATTGCGCGGCGTGCCGCTGGTCGTCCTTGTAATTGGAATTGCCACCGTCGATCACGACGTCGCCCTTGGCGAGCTTGCCCGCCAGTGCGTCGACCGTCTGGTCGACGACCTTGCCGGCCGGCACCATCACCCACACCGCGCGCGGCGCCTGCAATGTTCCGATCAATTTGTCCAGCGAATCGATCGCCTGGCCGCCTGCGTCGGTCAGTGCCTTGCGGGCCTTGTCGTTCGGATCGAATCCGATCACCTCGTGGCCGGCCTTCATCAGGCGCTGGGACATGAAATTGCCCATCTTGCCAAGGCCAATCATTCCGATTTGCATGGTGTTCTCCTTGAACTGTGTGGCGCGAAAAGCGCATCGTGAAACCGTCATGGTAACCCTCGGCGCCCCCGGCGGCGAATGGAGGATGCTTCCGGGTACATGGCCCGCGCTTTCACGAACGGTTGATGCGCGGCCGCGCATACTGGAAGGTGCCTTGCGAATGCACGCGGATCAGGGAAGTCTCCGACCATGCCTGTTGACGCCACGAAGCCCGCCGCAACCGCCTGCGTACTGGGCGATGCCGGCTACACCGTACTGATGACGCAAACCGGCACAGGCTGCAGCCGCTGGAAAGGGCTGGCCGTGACCCGCTGGCACACGGGAGATCCCGGCGGCGAGCAGGGCGGCTACGTCTACTTGCGCGACACGACCACCGGCACGACCTGGTCGGCGACCGCTGCGCCCTGCGGCGGCGCGACCCGTGTGGGGTTCGACAACGCCATGGCGCGCTTCGCGCGGCGCGACGGTGCGATCACGACCACCCTGGAAGTCGTGGTGGACCCGGATCATGCGGT
Source organism: Rhodanobacteraceae bacterium (assembly GCA_036279455.1). Classification (GTDB taxonomy): domain Bacteria; phylum Pseudomonadota; class Gammaproteobacteria; order Xanthomonadales; family Rhodanobacteraceae; genus 66-474. The sequence goes on from DASUJD010000090.1 coordinate 1,510, forward strand.
CGAAGTGCGCGGCGTGGGCGTGCGCAATGCGGGTCCGGTCGGGCGCGAGATCGAATTGACCTCGTACGTCGAACTTTTGCTCGGCTCCGCCCGCGGCGATGCTTCGCACCCCGCGTATTCCAAGATGTTCGTGCAGACCGCGCTCGAAGATGGCGTACTGCTGGCGTGGCGACGCAAGAAGGATCCGTCCGAACCCGACGTGTGGGCTGCACATGCGCTGGTCGTTGACGGGGATGAGAATGGTGCGCGCGAATGCGAAACCGATCGCGCGCGTTTCATCGGGCGGGATGGATCGCTGGCTGCACCGGCGGCCATGCAGGCGCATCTCTCCGGGACCGTCGGGACGGTGCTGGATCCGGTTTTCAGCCTGCGCGCCCGTGTGACCGTTGCTGCGGGGGAAACACGACGGGCAGCGTTCGTCACTGCCGCTGCGGCTTCGCGCGAGGAGGCGCTGGCCCTGATCGACCGGTACACGACGCCGGCAGCGTGTGCAGACGTTTTCGTGCGTGCCCGCGCCAGTGCGCCGCAAGCATTGAAGGCGCTGGGCATCGATGCCGCAGCGGCCGCTCGATTTCAACGCCTGAGCGGGGCCCTGGCCGGCTGTGACAACTCGTGGCGCACCGCGGCCGCCAGCACGCAAGCTGAAGGCGGCGCACCAGTGCTGTGGGCCAAGGGCATTTCCGGTGACCTGCCGATCGTGCTGCTGCGGATCGATGCTGCCACGCAAACCGGGTTGGTCGGGGAACTGCTGCAAGCACAACGTTGGTGGCAAGCGCGACAGATGCCTGCCGACCTTGTCGTGGTCAATGCTGCAGCCACAAAGGATCATTCCGATGTGCTGGATGCCGCGCTGCGCGATGCCACAGGCGCAGCGGAGCAGGGCGACAAGGCACAAGGCTCGGTCTTCGTGCTGCGCGACGCCGAACTCGGCGGCCGCTTGCGCCATGGTCTCGCCATGGCCGCCCGCATCGTGCTGGATGGTCGCGACGGCGATCTTGCCGCGCAACTTGCACGACGCCCCGATGTCTCGACAGATGCGGCCTTGCCGGTGCTCCAGCCCTCACGCGCGCGTGGCGGCAAACCCGCATTCATGCCTGCGCCGAAGGAACTCGACTGCTGGAACGGGTTTGGCGGATTCACCCGCGACGGCCGTGAATATGTCACCGTGTTGCGCGACGGCGCCAGCACGCCCGCACCTTGGTCGCACGTGGTGGCGAATCCCGGGTTCGGGTTTCTGACGACGGTCAGCGGCGGCGGTTACTGCTGGGCGGGCAACAGCCAGCAGAACCAGCTCACGCCCTGGTCCAACGATGCAGTACGAGACCCACCGGGCGAAGTGTTCCTGCTGCGCGACGCAGACGACGGCGCGGAGTGGAGCGCCACCGCAGCGCCGATCCGCGCTGGCAGCGCAACCTGGGTTGCGCGCTTCGGACCGGGTTACGCGCGCTTCGACGCCAACGTTCACGGCATCGAATCGGAGCTGACCCAGTGTGTGGCCCGAGTCGATCCGGTGAAGGCTTCGCGGCTGCGCCTGACCAACCGCAGCGGGCGACCACGCCGGATCGCGATCGCGCAAATGGTGAGGTGGATGCTCGGCCCGATCGGCAGCGACCCGCGCGCGTCCACGCAGGTCGAGTCCGATCCTGCACGCGGCGCGGTGTTCGCGCGCAACACATGGCGTCAGGAATTTGCGCTGGCCACGGCATTCATCGCATGCAACGCGGAGGGCGTGTCGACAGGCAGCGATGCTGCGCCGCGCAGCGCCATCGTCGCCACCATCGAGCTTGCTCCGGGCGCAAGCACCGAACTGGTATTCCTTCTGGGCGAGGGCGCTGATCAGGCCGCGGCAGAAACCCTGGTCGACCGCTACCGCGCAGTCGAATTCGAGGCGTTGCTCGCGGACGCGGGCAAACTCTGGGACAGCGTGCTCGGGCCGCTGCAAATCGAAACACCCCACAAGTCGGTCGACCTGCTGGTCAACCGCTGCCTGCCGTATCAGGTGCTGGCCTGCCGGCTGTGGGCGCGCACTGCGTTCTATCAAGCCAGCGGCGCCTACGGATTCCGCGACCAGCTCCAGGACGTCGGCGCACTGTGCATCGCGCGGCCTGACCTCGCGCGCCAGCACATCCTGTTGTCGGCTTCGCGGCAATTCGAAGAGGGCGACGTGCAGCACTGGTGGTTGCCGCCGTCCGGCGAGGGCCTGCGCACGCGGATGGTGGATGACCGATTGTGGCTGCCGTTCATCGTCTCGCATTACGTCGAAACCACCGGGGACGTGTCGATACTGGACGCGCGCGCACCGTTCCTGCGCGGTGACGCACTGAAGCCCGAACAGGCCGATGCGTTCTTCAAACCCGACAAGTCGCAGGCGCCCGGCAGCCTGTTCGAACATTGCGCGCGTGCGATCGACGTGAGCCTCGCCACCGGCGTGCACGGTCTGCCGCTGATGGGCACCGGCGACTGGAACGACGGCATGAACCGCGTGGGCGCGGGTGGCAAGGGCGAAAGCGTGTGGATGGGCTGGTTCCTGATCAAGGTGATCGGCGACTTCGCACCGTTCGCCGAAGCGCGGCGTGACCTGCGCGTGGCGCGCTGGCGCGATCACGCGCGTGCGCTGGAATTGGCATTGGAAACCAAGGCGTGGGACGGCGACTGGTACCGACGCGCGTTCTACGACGATGGCACGCCGCTCGGCAGCGCGGTGGATACGGAGTGCCGGATCGAATCGATGGCGCAGTCATGGGCGGTCATCAGTGGTCGCGGCGATCCGGAACGTGCCGCGCGCGCCATGCGCGCCGTCAACCAACACCTGGTGCGGCCGAACGACGGCGTAGTCGCACTGTTCACCGAACCGTTCGACAAGACCACGCACGATCCGGGTTACATCAAGGGCTATCCGCCCGGCCTGCGCGAAAACGGCGGGCAATATACGCATGGCTCTGTCTGGTCGCTGATCGCCTTTGCAATGCTGGGTGACGGCGACAAGGCCGGCGAACTGCTGGAAATCTTCGATCCGATCCGCAAGTCGGACTCACCCGAAAAACTGGCGCGTTACAAGGTCGAGCCCTACGTCGAATGCGCGGACGTGTATTCGGTCGCGCCGCACGTCGGCCGTGGCGGCTGGACGTGGTATTCCGGTTCGGCCGGATGGCTGTACCGCGCGATCGTCGAATGGGTCCTGGGTATCCGCCTGCGTGGACGGCAATTGTTGCTGGAACCATGCATTCCACGTCAGTGGAAAGGCTATGCGTTCACGTATCGGCATGGCGCCAGTGCCTACCGGATCGAGGTTGCGAATCCCGACCATGTCTGCCGCGGCATCGCATCGATGGAAGTCGATGGTGTAACGTTGCAGGATTCCGGTGCCGGCATCGCATTGCGGGATGACGGGCAAACCCACCTCGTTCGCGCCACCATGCACAAGGGACCTGATCAATGACTGCTGTGAAATCCGACGCCTTCGTGTTTTTCGGAGCCACCGGAGACCTCGCCTACAAGCAGATTTTTCCGGCGCTGCAGGCACTGATCCGGAATGAGCATTTCGATCTGCCGATCATCGGCGTGGCGCGTTCGGACTGGAACCTGGAACGCCTGCGCGAGCGCGCACGCGCCAGCCTGCGCGAACATGGCGGCATCAACGAGAGGGCTGCGCACAAGTTGTGCCGGTCGCTGCGGTTCGTCAATGGCGACTACAACGACCCGGCCACCTTCGTGCAATTGCGCGAGGCGCTCGGCAAGACCCAGCACCCACTGCACTACCTTGCGATTCCCCCGAGCATGTTCGTGCCTGTGGTGAAGGGTCTTGCTGCATCGGGTTGTTCGCAGGGCGCGCGGGTGATCGTGGAGAAACCCTTCGGCCGCGACCTGAAATCCGCGCGCGCGCTCAACCGCACATTGCACCGGTTCTTCCGCGAGCGCGACATCTTCCGCATCGATCACTACCTCGGCAAGGAACCGGTGCAGAACCTGCTGTACTTCCGTTTCGCCAATTCGCTGCTGGAACCGATATGGAACCGCGACCATATCGCCAGCATGCAGATCACCATGGCGGAGAACTTTGGCGTGCAAGGGCGCGGGAAGTTCTACGACGAGGTCGGCGCAATCCGCGACGTGGTCCAGAACCACATGTTCCAGGTGCTGGCATTGCTGACCATGGGTGCGCCGGTCGACCGCAGTGCCGACGCGATGCGCGACGAGAAACTCCGGCTGTTCCGCTCGATGCGTTCGCTGCAACCGCAGGACGTGGTTCGCGGCCAGTTCGAGGGTTATCTCAAGGAAGACGGCGTTGCGAAGAATTCGAAGGTTGAAACCTACGCGGCGCTGCAGATCCACATGGATACCTGGCGATGGGCCGGGGTACCGTTTTTCATCCGTGCCGGCAAGGAGTTGCCGGTCAAATGCACCGAAGTGCTGGTACGGCTGAAGAATCCGCCGCAACGGGTATTCGACGATCCGCCCAACGGCGCGGTGAATTTTTACCGTTTTCGCCTCAGTCCCGACGTCGTGATTTCGCTGGGCGCGCGGGTGAAGGAACCCGGCGAGGCAATGGAGGGCCACCCGGTGGAGCTGGTGGCGCACCGTGACATCCCTTCGGAAATGGCCCCGTACGAGCGCCTGCTGGGCGACGCGATCGACGGCGATTCGGCGCTGTTCACCCGCGATGATTGCGTGGAAGAAGCGTGGCGGGTGCTGGACCCGATCCTCGGTGACAAGGTTCCGGTGCACAAATACAAGCCCGGAAGCTGGGGGCCGAAGCAGGCCGACGCCCTCATCGCCGATGCGGGCGGCTGGAACGAACCCAAATTCACCGCGGTGCCGAAGAACGACCGATGAACGCAGCGCTGCCCATCGTGTTCCTGCTCGATGTCGACAACACCCTGCTCGACAACGACGGGGTGCAGGATGATCTCGACCGGCACATCGCGATGGAATTTGGCGCAGACGCGGCAAAAACGTATTGGGCCATCTACGAGGACTTGCGCAACGAGCTCGGGTACGCGGATTACCTCGGCGCGATCCAGAAATTCCGGCTGGAATGCGACGACGAAGTCCGTGCCCAGGGTTTGGCTGCATTCCTGCTCAACTACGACTTTGCCATGCGCCTGTATCCGGGTGCACTCGAAGCCATCGCACACCTGTCGCAAATCGGCGAATGCGTGGTGCTGTCCGATGGCGATGTGGTACTGCAACCGCGCAAGATCAACGCATCAGGCATCGCCGCCGCGGTGCAAGGCCGGGTCTTGATCTACGTGCACAAGGAACGCATGTTGGAAGATGTGGCCCGGCGCTTCCCGGCCCGGCATTACGTCATGATCGAGGACAAGCTGCGCGTGCTGGACGGGATGAAACGGCAATGGCGCGAGCGACTTGCCAGCGTGTTCGTGCGCCAGGGCCACTACGCCAGCGATCCGGCCGCACTCAAGGAATATCCGCCCGCACAAATCACGCTGGATGGCATCGGCGATCTTTGCGGTTTGCCGGCCGAAGCTTTTCTTTCTCCCTCACAACCGGCAACCGCCACGGAGTGAAACGATGAACCCGACCCGACAATTGCACGACCTTGGCCAGAGCATCTGGCTGGACAACATCACCCGTGGCATGCTCGACGACGGCACGCTCGCCAGATACATCGGCGAACACGACGTCACGGGTTTGACCTCCAACCCATCGATCTTCGACAAGGCGATCACGGGCGGCAGCGATTACGACGATGCGATCGCCGACTTGCTTGCGCAGGGCCAGCACGGCGAGGACTTGTTCTTTTCGCTGGCGTTGCAGGACCTGACCCGTGCGGCCGACCTGTTCAAGCCCGCGCATCGGGCGAGCCACGGCGTCGATGGCTACGTGTCGCTGGAAGTCTCGCCCTTGCTGGCCGATGACACCCACGCGACCATCGAGTCCGCGGTCGAACTGCACGCCAAGGCGCAACGCGACAATCTGTTCATCAAGATTCCCGGTACGCCCGCCGGCATTCCCGCCATCGAGGAATCGATCTATCGGGGTGTGCCGATAAACGTGACGCTGCTGTTCTCGCGCGAGCAGTACATTGCCGCGGCCGAGGCCTGGATGCGCGGCATCGAACGCCGCATCGCGGAAGGCAAATCGCCCAACGTCGACTCCGTGGCATCGCTGTTCATCAGTCGCTGGGACGTGGCGGTGGCGGACAAGGTTCCGTCGGAATTGAAAGACCGGCTCGGCATCGCGATCGGCCAGCGCACCTACAAGACCTGTTGCGAACTGCGCGAATCTCCACGCTGGAAGAAAATCGTCGCCGCCGGCGTGCATCCGCAGCGACTGCTGTGGGCAAGCACCGGCACCAAGGACCCGAAAGCGCCCGACACGCTGTATATCGAGGCTTTCGCCGCACCCGACACCATCAACACGATGCCCGACAAGACGCTGCTCGCATTTGCCGATCACGGCAAGCTGCGCGGCGCGATGCCGAAAGACGGAGGGGATTGCGAAAAGGTGATCTCACAGTTCAACGCCGCCGGCATCGATGACGCCGCACTCGCCGGGCAATTGCAAAAGGAAGGCGCCCAAAAGTTCGTCAAGTCCTGGAACGATCTGCTGGGACGGATTGGCCAGAAAAGCTCGACGGTGGCATCGAAGCCGGCGGGGCAGGGAGCCCGTGCATGAGTGCGCCGTCGCTGCGCAGGTTGCCGGAGTGGCGGGCGCTGGCGGATCACTGGCGCGGCTTGCGCGGCGCCACGCTCAAGCAATTGTTCGACAAGGATACTCGGCGCGGCACCCGGTTGGTGACCGAGGGCGCAGGCCTGTATCTCGACTATTCCAAGAATCTCGTCAGCGATGAAAGCCTGCGCCTGCTGCAACGGCTGGCGAGGGCACGCGGCGTATTCGAACGCCGTGACGCGATGTTCCGCGGCGACAAGATCAACGCGACCGAAAAGCGCGCGGTATTGCACATTGCGCTGCGCGCGCCGCGCGGCGAAGTCATCCGCGTCGATGGCCAGAATGTAGTGCCGGAGGTGCACGCCGTCCTCGACCGGATGGCCGCGTTCTGCGACAAGGTGCGCTCGGGCGAATGGCGCGGGCATTCCGGCAAGCGCATCCGCAATGTCATCAGCATCGGCATCGGCGGTTCCGACCTCGGACCGGTGATGGCATGCGAGGCGCTGAAGCACTACAGCCGCCGCGACATGACGTTCCAGTTTGTATCCAATGTCGATCCAACCGACCTTGTCGAAGCCACCCGCGATCTCGACGCGGAAGAAACCCTGTTCGTCGTCTGCTCGAAAACCTTCACCACGCTGGAAACCCTGACCAACGCGCACGCCGCACGCGACTGGTGCCTCACAAACCTTGGCGGCGAGGAAGCGGCGGTCGCCAAGCATTTCGTCGCCGTTTCCACCAACGCGAAAGAGGTCGAAAAGTTCGGCATCGACACCGCCAACATGTTCGGGTTCTGGGATTGGGTCGGCGGCCGCTACTCGATGGATTCAGCGATCGGACTTTCGACCATGCTGGCGATCGGCCCGAAAGCATTCCGCGAAATGCTGGCCGGCTTCCACGCGATGGACGAGCACTTCAAGACCGCGCCCGCGGAAAGGAACCTGCCGTTGCTGCTGGGCCTGCTGGCCGTGTGGTACAACGATTTCTTCGGCGCCCAGACGGTCGCGGTGTTGCCCTACGCACAGTACCTGAAGCGCTTCCCGGCCTATCTGCAACAACTCACGATGGAGTCCAATGGCAAACACGTGACACTTGCCGGCGAACATGTGGATGTTGCGACCGGCCCGATCTACTGGGGTGAACCCGGCACCAACGGCCAGCACTCGTTTTATCAGTTGATCCATCAGGGCACCCGCCTGATCCCGTGCGATTTCATCGGCTTCATGCATTCGTTGAACCCGCTGGGAGGACAACATGACTTGCTGATGGCGAATCTCATTGCGCAGACCGAAGCCCTTGCATTCGGCAAGACGCCGGATCAGGTGCGCGCCGAAGGCACCCCGAAATGGCTGGTACCGCATCGGGTGTGCGAAGGCAACCGCCCCACCAACACCATCCTTGCCGACAATCTGACGCCGCATTCGCTCGGCTCGCTGGTGGCGCTGTACGAGCACAGCGTGTTCACCCAGGGCACGATCTGGAACATCGACTCGTTCGACCAATGGGGCGTGGAGCTCGGCAAGCAACTTGCGAAGAAGGTCATTCCGCAGCTGCAGGATGCAGCCGAACCGAAACTGGAGCACGATAGTTCCACCAATGCATTGATCCGGCGCTATCGCGCTGCGCGCAAGGCGGCCCGATGAGCGGTGTGAAGATCAGCCCGCTCGCCGGCAAGCCCGCGCCGGGATCGATTCTTGTCGATATCGACAAGCTTCTGTCCGCTTATACGGATATCCATCCGGATGCAGCGACACCATCGCAGCGCGTCGCATTCGGCACCTCGGGTCACCGCGGGTCGTCACTGGACGGGAGTTTCAACGAGTGGCACATCCTTGCGATCACCCAGGCCATTTGCGATTACCGCGCGAAGGAATCGGTGACCGGACCCTTGTTCATCGGCTTCGACACCCACGCGCTTTCCAGGCCCGCGTTCAAGTCGGCCGTGGGGGTGCTGGCCGCCAATGGCGTGGAGGTGTTGACCTCGAAGGGCGGCGAATTCACACCCACGCCCGCGATTTCGCACGCGATCCTGGTGTACAACTGCGGACGTGATGCGGGACTGGCCGACGGCATCGTGATTACGCCGTCGCACAACCCGCCGTGCAATGGTGGTTTCAAGTACAACCCGGTCAACGGCGGGCCGGCCGGCACCGATATCACGGGTTGGGTGCAACAGCAGGCCAACCGCTATTTAGAAAACAAGCTGGCTGGCGTCAAGCGTGTGCCGTTCGCGCAAGCCTGCGCAGCCTCGACCACACGCACGCACAACTACCTCGATGCCTATGTGTCCGACCTCGGGAGTGTCATCGACTTCGACGCAATCCGCGGCGCCGGCTTGAAACTCGCAGTGGATCCGCTTGGCGGGGCAGGGGTGCATTACTGGGCGCCGATCGCCGAGCGTTACAAGCTTGACCTGACCGTCGTGAGCGAAGAAGTCGATCCGCGTTTTGCGTTCATGACCGTGGATTGGGATGGCAAGATCCGGATGGATCCGTCATCCGGATACGCGATGCAGCGGCTGTTGGCACTGAAAGACAAGTACGACGTCGCATTCGCGTGCGATACCGACCACGACCGGCACGGCGTGGTGACGCGCTCATCCGGTTTGTTGCCGTCGAATCACTACCTCGCGGTCATGATCGATTTTCTGTTCCGCGAGCGCAGCCACTGGCCACGGTCGGTCGCGATAGGCAAGACCGTGGTCAGTACCGCCCTGATCGATCGCGTCGCAGACAGGGTCAAACGAAACCTCTACGAAGTGCCGGTCGGGTTCAAGTGGTTCGCACCGGGCTTGCTGGATGGCTCGCTCGGTTTCGGCGGCGAGGAAAGCGCGGGCGCCTCGTTCCTGCGACAGGATGGTTCCGTCTGGACCACCGACAAGGATGGCATCGCGCCGGCGCTGTTGTCCGCGGAAATCACGGCCCGGTCAGGGCGCGACCCTGGCGAGTGCTACGAAGCACTCGCCAACGGGCTGGGCCGGCCTTACACCGACCGCGTCGAGGCGGCCGCCAGCGACCCGCAGAAGCGGAAACTGGCAAACCTGTCAGCGGCGGAAATCAAGTTGGAAACCCTCGCCGGGAGCAAGGTTGTGCAGGTGCTAGACAAGGCCCCCGGCAACGGCGCAGCCATCGGCGGCGTCAAGGTCGTCACCGAACATGGATGGTTTGCGGCGCGCCCCTCCGGCACCGAAGACATCTACAAGATTTATGCAGAGAGCTTCATGGACAACAAACACTTGCAGTCCATTCTTGCCGAGGCGCAAGAGGTTGTCGACAAGACGATTGCCTGATCCAGGGACATGCCGCAGATGCCCGCCAGGAAAACCAGCAAACCCGCTTCAGCCAGGTTCAGGATCGGCGACCAAGTCAAATGGAACTCCGAAGCCGGCCACGTCAGCGGCGTCATCATCAAGGTCCACACCCGCGATTTCGACTACAAGGGTCACACCCACCGCGCCAGCGTCGACGATCCACAGTACGAAATCAAGAGCGACAAGACCGACCACATCGCGGCGCATCGCGGCGCGGTGTTGCGAAAACTACCGCGCTGACTTTCTGGGTATCACTGCGCGCGAATGCCGTCTCTGACCGTCCCGGATCGAACGCCGTCTCGAGTGCGGCGCGCGACGCCTTTTCCAGTTCAGATAGAAGGAGAGAGCAGACATGAAAATCGGAATTCTCGGTTCGGGCGAGGTGGCAAGAACACTGGCAGCTGGATTTCTGAAGCACGGCCATGACGTCAAGGTGGGGACGCGCGACAGCAGCAAACTTGCTGCGTGGGCAACACAAAACCCGCGTGCCACGGTCGGCGGCTTCGATGAGGCTGCGGCGTTCGGTGAATTGCTGGTGCTTGCCGTCAAGGGCACGGCCGTTGCGGCCGTACTCGGTGCCGCCGGTGCAGCGAATCTGGCGGGCAAGCCGATCATCGATACCACCAATCCCATTGCCGACGCACCCCCGAGCAACGGCGTACTGAAATTTTTCACAAACCTCGAACAATCGTTGATGGAGCGCTCACAGCACGATTTTCCGGATGCCCGTTTCGTGAAAGCCTTCAATTCCGTGGGCAGTGTGCGCATGGTCGACCCGCAATTCGCAGAGGGCAGGCCGACCATGTTCATCTGCGGCAACGACCAGGCCGCCAAACAAGCGATCGAAGAAATCCTGGATCAGTTCGGATGGGAGACGGCAGACATGGGCAGCGCGGAAGCCGCCCGCGCCATCGAACCGCTATGCATGCTCTGGTGCATCCCCGGCTTCCTGCGGAACGAATGGACGCACGCATTCAAGCTCCTGAAGTCTCCTTCTTGAAACTTCCGGCAATCTGGTGGCTGCGGTGGCTGTCAGTCAGTCGAAATCGGGTTGGCCGGATATTGCCTTCCAGGATCGGCGAAGTGCGCCTGCAGCCTCATCGCTGTGGATCAGATGCTGCCGCGCCTCACGCGACATGCACCCCATCAGCCACAACGCGCATGGCACAAGGAATCGGGCTCGGGCTTGTCCTGGCCGCATTTTGATTGATGCAAATGCCTATTGTGTCAAATTATAGGTCGGGTGATCCGCCGATCGCAGCCACAGCTCCCAGGGAACCGGACGCGGCAATCAATCCACGCTGACTCTTCCTGCGCGTTCATGCGCGCGGCTCGCCGGCGGTGGCTGTGTCCCGGGCTGCATTCGGTACGCCGACCGTTTATCGTTCGGATTCCGCCCGCGGCACGCAGCGAAATCCGGAACCCACACGAACACCAACTACCCAACCGAGGCGGCCGCCCAGATGTCGCGCCAAGCCCCGGCTGATCGTATTTCGCGATGGGACGTATTCGCCGTCTTTGTCGGGAACGGTCTGGAGTTCTACGACTTCGTGACCTATGGGTTGTTTGCGGTCTT